>JAZQAQ010000001.1:0-5942 GCA_045545255.1 Eubacteriales bacterium
AGGTGAAGGCTTCAAAGATGGCTTTCTCATCTCCTGAATAAAGAATGTCGATCTCCTCTTGGGTGAAACAGGTGTTTTGGATGAAATAAGGTTCACCGCGTTTTTGGAAGTGGGCGATCCGTTCGCTGTTTGCTTTTTGGAAGGCTTCTTTTGAGATCTGAAATTCTTCAATGGCGATCAAAAGGAGCGGGCGCGCGTCGGAAGTGAAAAACGGGAACTTCTCGGCAACGATCTCGTTCCATTTTTTCTCTGCCCATACATATACATCGCCGGAGCAGAGCTCTTCCACCGAAGCCAAGGAATAGAGCTTGCGAAGATAGGGGAGACCCGATTCGATATCGGCGGAAAGACCGATCGGCGGGGCGTCCTCTATGACCCGCTCACGGCGCAAAAGAGTGATTTTTTTAGAAACTGTATCCTTTTGGATGCCGTAGGCTTGCAGCTCTTTTTCGGTGGCGTTCAGATAAAAGCGGGGGGCAAATGCCCGATCCCTTGCAACGATGGCGTAAGGGGAGGCAAAGACGCGGGTGACGGCGGCGAGGTCTTTGGAATAGAGGGCGTCCAGTTCTTCGGAGGTGAATTGATAGTCGGTCTTCGTTTCGATAAATTCCCGCGGAATATCAAATTCCTCAATGACCGCAAGGAGAGTCGGGAGGTATGCGGGGTCGGAGACGGAATAAGGTGATTTTACTGCTTTTTTCGTCTCTTTTTCCAGCCACTTTTCCAATCCTTTTTCTTGCTCCATAAGGGCACGGTCTATGGAGTAAAGCGCGGGGGTATAGGCGTAGTGGTAGGCGTGGTTATCGTCTCCGCCCGTCGGCGGATCTTTTTCTTTTGGGATGCCGCTTTGCCAAAGGGTAATGCTGCTGACAATGAGCAAGAGGCAGGCTGCGGCGGCGCACCAGCGAATCCATAGACGGCGAGGTGCTTTGGCGGGGGATGCCGCTTCAATGAAGCGATCATCAATCTCGCCGATGGCAGAAAGTAATTGTTTTCCGGTCATAGGGTGACACCTTCTTTCTCTAAATAATCTTTGAGTTTTTCTCGGGTACGGAACAGAGTGACGGTGGCGTTATTTTCGCTCATATGAAAGTCTCGGGCGAGTTCCTTAATGGGAGTCATATACCAATAGCGGCGCACGAACAGCCTGCAGGTTTCTGCAGGGAGGGTGTCCAGAAAGCGATTGATAAGGTCCCGAAAGGCGAGCTCGTCCTGAATATCGGCAGTTTTGGAGGAGATACATTCCTCCAGTTCATCTAAAATCAGCGGGAGCTGACTGCCGCCTCGCTTTTGGGCGGTGGATCTTTCATAGAGTTTAAGGGAAAGGTTACGGGTGATTCTGCCCAAAAATGCCTTTAAGCAATGGGGACGCTGTGGAGGAATGGCGTTCCAGGTGTGAAGCCAAGTATCGTTGACGCATTCCTCTGCATCCTCGTCGCTTTGCAGAATGGTATAAGCAATATAGCGACAGTATCTGCCGTATTTTGCAGCGGTTTCCGAAATGGCGCGTTCGGATCGGTCCCAGTACATTTGAATGATTCTCTGATCTTCCATTTTATTTCCCCCTTTCACCCATAACGACCGGTTTTAGCGTCGGTTGATTACAACGATATGATAACATATTATCTTTTGAAAAGAAAGGATTTATAATTTTGGTTTCTTTTTTGAGACTTTTGGTTATGCACTTGACAGCAATATATTATTATAATAATATATTATTGGACAGATTCAATAAAAGGAGCTGAAACTAATATGGATACTTTGTTGAAGATTGTAACTTTTAATGTGAAATGCGGCTGGTACGGCAAGACTTTGGATGACGTGGCGGCACTTCTTCGGGAAGTGGATGCGGATATTGTGGGTCTGCAGGAGGTAGACGTCAATACCCGCCGCAGTCTGAAAAATTCTCCGGTCGTCAATCAGGTGGAATATATTGCCGAGAAGGCGGGATACGATCATTGGTATTTCGCCAAAGCCTTGGATTATCAGGGCGGCGCATACGGACACGGCGTGCTGAGCAAGTACCCTATCCAAAAATCTACCGTCATCTGGCCGGATTCCCAAAATTCGGAGCGTGAGGTACGCAACGTGGAGCGGCACGAAATCGAGGTGGACGGAAAGGCGGTCACCTTCTATAATTGTCATCTGGATGGCAGATTCGGTGCGCAGCAGTACGCGGAGATCCAAAAGCATTATATGTCAAAGGAGCAATATCCCATCTTTGTGGGAGATATGAACACCCGTATGGATGCCTTGCAGGAGGCTTTGGACGCGGAGCATTTTGAGGCTCTTCCGGGTACCGCTCGGATCGATCACGTCATCATCGCCAAGGATACCATTGGATATCAAAAAGGCGAGGAGGGCAACGGACGGTTTATCATTGAGACCGAGTCCAGCGATCATAATCTCATCTATGCGCTTTTAACTTTGAAGGGAGACTCAAATGGATAAGAAACTTAAAATCGTTAGTTTTAATGTGAAATGCGGTTGGTACGGCAAGACCTTGGATGCGGTGGCGGCGTTGCTGCGCGAGCAGGATGGCGATATCGTCGGTATTCAGGAGGTGGATTGCTCCACCAGACGAAGCCTCAAGCATTCGGACGTTGCCAATCAAATGGAATACCTCGCCCAAAAGGCAGGCTATCCCTACTGGTTCTTTGCGAGAGCTTTGGACTATCAAGGGGGCTATTACGGACACGGCACCCTCAGCCGCTATCCTATTTTGAAATCGGATGTAATCTGGCCCAAGGCGCAGCCGGATCCGAATGCACCGGGGCGCAAGGAGCAACGAAACATCGAGCGGCACGAGATCGATGTGGACGGAAAATTGGTCACCTTCTATAATTCCCATCTCTCTAACGGCAATATTACTCCGTTGCAGTACGGCGAAGTACAGAATGACTATATGGTCAATGAAAAGTATCCGATCTTCGTGGGTGATCTGAACGCCCACCCCCATCATTTTGAGGGGCATCTGGATACCGAGCGGTTTATCGCACTCAACGGCGGGGAGGATCTCAAGACTCCCATTAAAACCTCCGGCGGCGGAAATCCCATTGACCACATTATTATTTCAAAGAGCACGATGACTTGCGAAAAAGGGGATACTCTGACGGGGCTTCACGTGGTTCCCCACGGCGGCGCAAGTGACCACAATCTCGTTTATGCACACATTACTTTATTGGATTAAAAGGAGATAATACGATGAAATTTGATTTTTTGCGTAAAATTGCACTGGTTTTGGTGATCGTTTTGTTGCTGACAGGCTTTGCGGGCTGTAAGTCCGGCGGCGGTGACGAAGAGGGTTCGGCTTCCGTGGATGAATTCGTAGAGGGTGAAGAGCAAACTCCCTCCAACGATACCCCTACCATCGTGCCCAACGATAAGAATAACAACGGCGGCAGTGAAAACGAGCAGCCGAACAACAATCAGAACAACCAGCAAAACAACAACCAAAATAACGAGCAGAACAACGGGCAGAACAACGAGCAGAACAACGAGCAGGGGAATCAGGAAGAGCCTGATGATCAGCAGCCGGATACCCAAGAGCCCGATGCCGAGCAGGGCGGGGATGAGGAGCCTGAAAAGACCAAGCCTGCTTATGATCCCAATAAGAAACTGACGATTATGTCTTATAACATTAAGTGCGCTTGGTACGGCAAGACCATTGATCAGGTAGTAAAGCAGCTTAAAGAAATCGATGCGGACATTATCGGTTTACAAGAGGTGGACTGCAATACGACCCGTTCTACAGGCGGAAATCAAATTGAGACCATTGCCGGAAAGGCGGGCTATCCTTACTACTATTTTGCCCCTGTCATTCAGCTGGGCGGCGATAAGACCCAGCACGCAGACCCGAACCTGAAAACAAGCGCCTACGGTCACGCGATCCTCAGCAAATACCCCATTAAGAAGTCTGAGATCATCTGGCCCGACGCTCAAAGCGCCGAGGGTGAGTGCCGTAACTTTGAGCGGCACGAGATCGATGTCAACGGCAAAACGGTCGCTTTCTATAACTGCCATCTGGATACCAATAAGGGTAGTGAACAGTACTTCTATGTTCAGGAAAAATATATGGCAAATGATAAATACGCCATCTGCGTCGGTGACTTCAATGAAACGCTCAGTGAGCGTATGAACGTTTATTTTGATAACGATAATTTCTATAGTTTCGCTTTCGGTGAAGAGGCGATGGCCTCTGTTATGCGGGGATCCGGTAGTAATAAGTCTGAGGTTATTGACCATATCATCGTCTCCAGAAATACCATCGCGTGGTATGATGAAGAGGTGCAATACGGCTATTATTCCAAGCCTCACGACGGCGCCAGCGATCACGCAATGGTTTATGCATACATCAATCTGCTGGATTGATCTCAAATTCATTAAAGGATGAAAAGTGTTTTTCTAAAAAGCATTGCCGCGATGGCAATTGTTGCTTTGTTGCTGACGGGGTTTACGGGATGTAAATCTGCCGATTCCCAGAATGACTCTGCGATTGCAGACGGATATGTGGCGGGAGATGAAAACATTCCCTCCGGCGATAAGCCCACTGTTGTGCCAAATCAAAATAATAAGCCCGATGCTTCTGATAAAAACGAACAGAGCAATGTCGGGCAGAATGATGCCGAGCAAAACAATGAGGGCAACGGCGAGCAAAACGGCGAACAGAATAATAATCAAAACAATAATACGAATAAAGACGATCAAGATGATTCTTCGAATGATCAGCCCAATGAAAACCGTCCCGGCAGTGATCAAAACGATGAGCCTGCAGCGGATGATCCGGTGGAAGATCAGCCGGTAGAGGATGAGCCGGCGGACGATACCCCGGTGGAGGATAAACCGTCCGATGAAGAGCCGGGCGGCTATGGAGAGGACGAGGACTTCGAGGACGAGGAGAATGAGGAGAGTGGATCGGGAAACGAGAGTGCAAGTGATCGTCCTCCTTTCTCAAAGAGCAAGGCTCTGAAGATCGTCAGCTTCAATATCAAGCACTGCGGAACTGCCGGAATTACGGCGGTTGCCGAATTACTGAAGCAAGTAGATGGCGACATTGTGGGTCTGCAGGAAGTGGACTGCAATGCCACCCGATCCGGCAATAAGGATCAAATGAAGATTCTGGCTGAGCTGGCCGGGTATAAGTATTATTATTTTGCACCGGTCATCCAGCTCGGTGGCAATAAAACAAAGCCTGCTCCTGCAAATCTGAATAAGCAGGCGTACGGTCACGGTATCTTGAGTAAGTATCCCATCAAAGAGAGTCAGATCATCTGGCCCTCTGCCCAGAGCGCGACCGGGGAGATCCGCAACTACGAGCGTCATAAGATCGATGTGAACGGCAAGATCGTGACTTTCTATAATACCCACAGCGATTTCGAAAAAGGGCGTCTGCAGTATGCCGAAGTGCAGGATAAGTATATGTCGAAGGACAAATATGCCATCTGCGTCGGTGATTTGAACGAGACGATGGACGAATTCGGTTCCTACTTTAATGACGATAAGTTTTATAACTTTGGGTTCGGTGAGAATATGAATTCTCCCATCTTGCGAGATAAAGGTGGGAAAAAGGCGCAGGTGATCGACCATATCATCGTGACCAAGGATACGATGGTTTGGTACGATGAAATGGTGCAGAACGGTTATTACATCGTACCTCACGGCGGTGCAAGCGACCATAATCTGATCTATGCCTATATCAACCTTTTGGATTGACAGTTCATTATTAATATGTTATTATCTATTCGATAATATTTAGAAAGAGGACAAACCGATGATGAAACACGATATCTTACGGAAAATTGCCCTGGTGATGGCCATTGTTATGGTACTGACCTGCTTTGCAGCTTGTAAGTCTACCGGCGGCAAAGAGGAATCCGCAGTGGTGGATGAGTACATAGAGGGCGATACGCAAAACCCCTCCGGCGATTCGCCTACCATCGTCC
>JAZQAQ010000002.1:0-27864 GCA_045545255.1 Eubacteriales bacterium
ATAAGCTGGTGGAAACGCAGTTCACGAAGTATGGATACCTTTATTTTAAATATGTAAAAGAGCCGCCGAAACGGCAGCGAAAACGGGCTGAAAATGGTTCAGCTTGAAACGCCTTGTAAATGTGTAACGTTTGGGAACGAAACACATAGTAAAGCAAAGGAGGACGGTCGGTACGATCCGATATCCAAAAAACAAATCGAGTCCATCCGGAGTGAAATACAAACGCCGTCAGGCGGCCGAGATGGATCTCGGTCATAGGAAAAGGCTTTGGGGGAGATGGATCCCCGAAGAGAAAGAGGCTCACCGAGGGTGGGCCTTGAGGTGTTTTGTTTGGATTTGTTAAGGTGCACCGCGAGCGGGGGCGCGGGCGGTATTTTATGCGTGCGGGCAGGTACATTGAAGGGGACGGAGAGGATGGATTAACAGGTGGAGAAGTTTCGGTATAAATACGGGCTGAAGGTGCCGTATCAGCGTCAGGGGTACATCTATTTTGTGTCCAGGAGCTATAAGCAGCTGCCGAAGGCAAAGCGGGAGCGGATCGAGGGGCATTGCCGGAGGGTTGGGGGCGAGTATTGGAAGGCGATATTTGATTTCGTAACCAAGGACGTAGGATCGGTGGCGATCTGCAATCGGCATTACATATCCAGCGCAACGTTGGAGCGGATGGTAAGGCGGTATTATGAGGAATTTCCGGCAGAAATATGAAAAGGGCATCGCATTGCGGTGCTCTTTTTCATTTGTCAAGAGGTTTTAAAAAGTTGATGGTTAGGATGGATTTTTTTCTGTTATCGTAGGTATAGAAATTGAGGCTAACTATGTTAAAAAAAGCTGTTTTAACTATGTTAAGTGGATTTTAAGCAAATAAGGAGGTGAGCGGGTGGATCAGGAGACTTTGAGCGGATTGCGAAAGGCACTTAAAGGAAAGCGGGCGCGGTTTTGCGAGGAATACGTCATTGACGGGAACGGTACCGATGCGGTGATCCGTGCCGGCATTACCGAGAATCGGGCAAGTGCGGCGGTGATTGCCAGCCGCTACCTTTTAGAGCCTGCGGTACGGGCGTACCGTGATGCGCTGATGGAAGCTGCTGCTGAGGCGATCAACGTCAACAAAAACAGTCTGATCGCCAAGAGTGAGCGGATCTATCAGAAGTGTATGGAAAATGAGGATCACAAGGGTGCCGTCAAGGCGGCGGAGCTGCAAGCGAAGCTGACCGGGAATTTGACTGAAAAACGAGAGATCGAGGGCGGCAGCGGGTTCAATGTCAATGTGCAGTTGCTGCCGGAGGAAATGAATGACTGACATTAACCTTGGAATGACAAAGCGGCAATATGCTTTTATCAACACCACGGCTGATGAGGTGCTTTACGGCGGCGCGGCAGGAGGTGGCAAATCCTACGGTCAGTTTTTGGATACGGTAATCTATGCCGGAAAATATCCCGGTAGCAGGCAAATTATTTTCCGCCGATCTTTGCCGGAACTGGAGCAGAGTATCATCAATTATTTCCGAGAAAATTTGCCGCAGAAATTCTTTCGGTATAATGCTTCGAAATATACCGGTCATTTCGTTGAAAACGGATCTGTAGTGATATTTGGATATATCGGCAAGCAAGATGATGTTTACCGCTATCAGGGGGCGGAATATGATGTGATCCGTTTTGATGAACTGACCCATTTTTCGGAGGAAGCGTATCTCTATCTAATGTCTCGTCTACGTGGATCAAAACCGTATCCAAGGGCGATGAAAAGTACCACCAATCCGGGTGGAAAAGGGCATAACTGGGTGAAGGCGCGATTTATCGACCCTTCGCCGCCTAATGTAGAGTTTGATGGATATGATCGAAAAGGAAACATTACCGGAAGACGGATCTTTTTGCCGGCGGTGATATATGATAATCCGAAGCTGCTAAAAAATGATCCGGGATATATCCGCCGGTTGGAAAGTCAGGGTGATCGGGATAAAAAGGCACTGCTCTATGGTGAGTGGGATCTCTTTGACGGGCAGTTCTTTGATAATTTCAAGCCGGAGATCCACGTTGTCCCGCCGCTTTTTACAAAAGACAAAATCCCAAACGATTGGGAATTTTACGTTGCTATGGACTATGGCTTGGATATGCTGGCGGCGTACGTGGTGGGCGTTGCACCGGGGAACAAGATCTACGTGGTGGACGAGTTCTACGACGGTGCGCAGCACCCGGACGGCAACCACAAGGGGTTGATCGTCTCGGAGGCGGCGAAAGCCATTCGAGCGTTGCGGGAAGGATACACCATCCGTCAGCATTTTGCGCCGCCGGATCTTTGGGCGAGATCCAAGGACACCGGCAAGTCCATTGCGGAGTTATTTTATGAGAACGGGGTCCCGCTTTGGCGGGTGGATAACAACCGTGTCAACGGCTGGATGGTGTTGAAAGAAACGCTGCAGCCTTATGAGGATGAGCAAGGGGCTATGACGGCGCAGTTGAAGATCTTCAGCTGCTGCAGGCATCTTATTCGGACGCTGCCTGCAGTGGCGGTGGATGACCACAACCCCAACGACGTTGCTACCGAGCCCCACGAACTGACCCACGCACCGGATGCGCTGCGGTATTTCCTTGCAGGTCGCCCGGTGGGCAAGAAGATGCCGAAGCCTAAGCCGCGCTATGACTTTGATTTTCAGAGACCCAAGCCGGCAGCAGGAGGAAGAGGAGAAAGGATCAAACCGATATGACAGATATTATTATCATTTTTTGCCTGATCGTCATTATGGCACTTTTGAGTATGATGGCGACAGTAATGCTGCAGGATAAAGATCGGCGCACCTTCAAGGAGCACCGTGAGGAACGAAGGATCGAGCAAGAACGGAGAGCAGAGCAGAGAAAACGCTCGGAGGATCAAATTCGACGTGAGGCTTTGATTAGGAGGATAGAGACATACAATGGCGATGAGCAATGAGCTTCAGCTTGAAGCACTGGATCTTTGGAGCAGATATCAAAAAGGGTTGGATTACGGACGGTTGAGCGGCCGCTACAACGATTCCGAGAAGTGCTGGCGCTTCTTCGAAGGGGATCAATGGAGATATGTTGAGGATGCAAATGATCCACTGCCCTTTTATAACATCATCCGTCCCGTCGTTAACTATAAAAAGGCGCGTATTGCGATGAATGCCAAGACCATTACCTTCTCCTTGGAAGAGAAGGATAAAGCCGGAGTGATGGACGCCATCAACGAGCAGGTGAAGGCGGCGTGGGAGTTTGGCAAGATGGATGATCGGTGCTGGGAGATGGTAGAGATCGCCCTGGTGAGCGGGGATGCTTTTCTTTATTTCCCGGACGGAAGGATCTTTGGGCAAAAGGAAAAGCTTTGCCGATGCAATGATCGGCGGAAGTTTTCGCAGGTGCTGGACGGCTGCCACGTCTTTCTCGGAGATGAGGAGGAGCCGGAGCTGCAGAATCAGCCCTACATTATTATCGAGGAGCGCAGATTGACCGATCAGATCCGCCGGGAGGCGAAGGCAAACGGGATCGCCGAGAAGGATATTGATCTTATTCTGCCGGATAAGCGGAGCGAGGCGGATGTGACCACCAGCGATGCCAATAAAAACAAGAACGAGGAGCAATATTCTACAAGCATCCTTTATCTGGAACGGACGGAAGCAGGGATCCGCTTCTGCCGCGCAGTGAAGGATCTGATCTATCAGCCCTTCCAGGTTATTGAGGGATTGCAGTATTACCCGCTGGTCTCTTATACCGTTAACCGGCAGAAGGGCACGGCGCGGGGACTGGGTGAAGTACTTCATATGATCCCCAATCAGATCGAGATCAATCGGACGTTGGTACGGCGGAGTGATGCGGTCCGGATCTCTGCATATCCCAAGTTTGCATACGTTAAGGAGTTCGTTACCAATCCGGAGGATATCACGGTCGCCGGTGCTGCAATCGAGCTGGATAAAGGAATGAGCTTCAATAACCTGCTGGAAAAGGTGGGTTACCTACAACCTGCGCCGATCAGCGGGGATGCAACCAACTTTGAGAATGAGCTGATCTCCATTACCAAGGAGCTTGCCGGTGCCGGCGATGCGGCACTGGGTAACATTAACCCGGAGCAAGCCAGCGGTGCCGCGATCACTGCAGTGCAGGATCAGGCGGATATCCCTCTCAATCGGGAGGTCTCTGCCTTTGCGCAGATGATCGAGGATATTGCTATCGTTTGGTATCACCTGATTATGGTATATAATCCCGCCGGATATAACGGGAAGAAATCGGCGGTCAATAGAAATGTATTGGAACAGTATTGCCCGAAGGTGGAGATCAACGTATCTTCTACCATTCCCGATACGGTGACGGCGCGGGTCAATACCTGTTACAGCTTACTGACCGCCAATCCTCCGTTGATCACCTTCGAGGAGTTTATGGAATTGGTGGGGAGTGACAGTAACATCCCCGTTGAGAAGCTGAAGGCGTTGCGCGAGGAAAACGAGCACAACCGCAAGCTTGCTCAGGGTAAGATTATGCGGGAGCAGGCAATGGACATTGAGCAAGAAATGCAGACGGCAGAGCTTGGCGGGATGATGGCGGAGAACGAAGCGAGCGGAGCACTTGCCGGGATGATTGGAGGATGATGAAGAATGGCAATCAAAAATGCACAGATCTTGGATGAAAAACATTATCCCGACGTTGTTAATGAGGACGGCAGCGTCCGGAATGGTTTCATTGATGATGACGGAAACATCAGAACCGTCGCAGACGGTGCTCTGGACCTCGCTTGGCACGAAGGGCAGGATGCAGCACTTGCCAAGGGGGTTGAGCTGGGCACGGTGCAGAAGTTCTTTGACTACATCCCCCGCAAGGTCTTTCTGCCCTGGCTGCAAGCATTGACGGAGAAAGCAAATCAAAGCGGTGTGAAATTAGACTCGTTGGAAGATGATGCTAAAAGCATCTTTGAACGGGGTGTATTCGTGTTTGATGATATCTTTGGGAATATTGTTGGTGAAGTTCAGAATATGCACAAACGCTTTGGAGAAGAAAGAATATATGTCTTGGACAAGGCAACGAAGGGCATTTATTATCTATCTTCAACTGAACTGTATGAGTGCAAGGTGAATTCCGACAAAAAGCCGGAGCCGATCATTGATCTTGGATCCGTCACCGCCTTTGAAATGGGGGCAGTGACGACGTTGCCGGCGGGGAGCGAAGCGACCGCAACCTTGAGCGGGACGGATCAGAAGCCGATCCTTAACTTGGGAATCCCGCAAGGAAAAGAGGGAGCACGGGGAAAGAGCGGCGTCTACGTTGGATCAGAGGAGCCGATGGATGAAGATGTGGGCGTCTGGATCGATCCGGATGCCTCCGAGGATGATATCTATGAATACATCACGAAAGAGTTGGCAAAACGAGGACAATTAAAACCCGAATTTGCGAACGATATTTCTGAATGCACCGATACCGCGAAGCTGTATGTTTTGCCGGATGGGTATATTTATGCATATATGAGCAGTCTCGTATATCCGCACACTAACCAAATTACGGAATCCATTAGCAGTGACGGGACGCAGTTTGTTGGCGATAACAGTGAAGATGGGTACATAGCCAACCGGGCAATGTCGCTATCGACGGGTGATCTGTATGAGGCGCAAGGTGTAGGCGTTACGGGTTTTATACCTGTAACAAAGGGAGATGTTCTCAATTTTAAAAATTACAGTTTTACGCCGGGTACTTCTGTTACCGGTACGGGATTTGTCCTTTATGGAAGTGACTTTTCCCGTATAGATGGAATTAATGGCACATCGATAGACACGATGGCATATTTGATCTCCCCCTACAGCGTGGATTCGGACGGTTATTTGACATCTATGACTATATGCGACAAATACAGTAGCGGAATAGCTTATGTCCGTTTCAGCGGAGCGGGTTTAGACGACTCTACAATAATTACCAAGAATGAAGAGATTTCAGATCCAACAAAGGAGTATCGCTGGACAAATACGCGTCTTGCTTTTGTCCCCGCCGATTATGAGGATAGAATTATTGCTGCCGAGGAAAGCATCGCAGACCACGAGGAAAGGGTCAAGGTTCTTGAATTGTATGGCGCAGACTCTACGTCCGGCGAGGATATTCCGGCGTATATTAAGGCTGAAGCGGATGGTGTGATAGACAGACTTATTGAAAATCAAGGGGATCACTCTTTTACTTTCATCGGTATGTCTGACTTTCACTATCAAAATTATGCTGAAAAATATCCGGGAACTATCGAAGATAGTGTGGATAATCTGAAAAGAGCATCAAAAGCAGCGGCATACATTATGGGTAGAATTCACGTTGATGCCGTTGCCACGCTTGGTGATAATGGTGCGTTTGGGGAAGGAACAGAGAGGCAATTGGTTTATGCACATAGATGGCATAGGCAGATCAACGAGATTCTCGGAATGACACAACAGCCCGGCGTTGTAGACTTCAGAACACCGGGAAATCACGACAGAATGGGCGCGAACGATACAGCCATAATGCCTGACAGTGCTATTTACAGGTATATCACGGGGTATAATCGACAAAACACTTGCTTTAATGTTCCGGGAGGATGGTGTTATCACGATTTTACAGGTCATAAGCTACGCGTGATTATGCTGAACACGGCAGAGTGTGAGGGTAAGAGCAGATTCAATATACACTCTGGGTATCACATTAGCAATGAGCAATATCATTGGCTCATTAATGCGCTTGATATGAGTGGTAAAGAAGACGCGGGCGAATGGCAGATCCTTATTCTTTCGCACCATAGAGCTGATGATTATCAGGTTACCAGTGATGGTTCAACCACTGAATATATCTTGCCAAATATCTTAAATGCCTATAAAACGGGCGGTAGTTATTCTGCGGAGATCACATCTGACGGAATTTCTGTGTCTTGTGATTTCTCGGAGAAAAATCAAGCAAGATTGATCGGGCAGATCCACGGGCATCACCATAATTATAAATATGGTCATCTTAATTTGGGCGCGCAAGGGAACACAGAGACCGATATCATTGCTGTCGGTACACCGACGACGTCATTTGTGACGGACGGTAATGATGACAATGACGGGAATGTGTATACAAGCGTCAAAGATACTGCGACAGAAACTGCGTTTTGTGTATATAGCATCGACCTTGATACCCACAAAATTCACGCGATCCATTACGGAAACGGTGTTGATCGTGAAATAAATTATTAAGTGATCTGAGATCCTCGTCACTAAGTATCATTGGTGACGAGGACGGGAATTGAAAGGAGATGATAATACGTGACTGTACTAAAAGTCAAGGACGCCGATGGTAATTGGCGTCACATTCCGGCTATTAAAGGGAAAGACGGGGCAGATGGTGCTGACGGAAAATCTGCTTATGAGTATGCAGTAGAAGCCGGATATGGTGGAACAGAAGAGAAATTTGCTTTTAGATTGGCGAATGAATCCATGATGATTCCTGTGACAGTGGATGAGAATGGTGGTTATTCTTCTGAGGTCTCGCCGCTTACTGTTTATGAAATGCTGCAGTATGGGATTTCAATGTATGCATTTTGCTCCGATGAAGTTTTTGGAGATTCGGCAATTATGTTGCCATACGAAGGCTGCGTAACAACCGGTTTTTGTCAAAAAATTGTTTTCGGAGCATTTGACGGTGAAATATATCGGGCGGTAAAGTTTGTGTCAGAAGACACCCCGTCGAATTCGACAGAATATATCGAAGTTATAAAAAAAGATCTGTCGGACAAGCAATGGGTTGAGGAGCTGATCGACGAAGCGATCGGAACTGCATTGGAGGGGGATTATTGATGCTGAAAGAATACTTAACGAAGATCGCTGATGCATTACGATCTGCGCTTGGTATCACCACTGCGATCAATGCACAGGATTTTCCGGATAAGGTTTCGGAGGTTTACGAGGCGGGCAAGAAAGCGCAGCATGACGAGTTTTGGGATAGTTATATGTATAATGCGAATAACTGCATTATGCGATTTGCCTGTATGGGGTGGTGTGCAAATAACTTTTACCCGAAGCACGATATGCGCCCAAGCAATGCGAACCAAATGTTTATGAATTTTTCGTATGGACGAGGACCTTCGCTCGATCTTGTAGAGCGGTTAGAAGAATGCGGGGTTGAGTTGGATTTTTCTAATTGCGTGGTTTTCAATGCAATGTTGTCTTATGCGAATATAAATCATATCGGAGTAGTTGACTGTAGCGGAAGCGAGAGCGCAGTCGGTGTTTTTGGGCAAGCCCAAGAGTTGATAACGGTTGATAAATGGATCGTCCATAAAGGAATAACAGACTACAGAAATGCTTTTCAGAATGCGAAAAATCTTCGAAATATTACCGTCGAAGGGGTGATTGCCGCCAATATTGATATGAGTGAATCGCCGCTTAGTAAAGAAAGTTATTATAGCGTAATGGGCGCGCTTTCCGATGAAACGATCGGATTGACCGCAACCCTCGGCGATCTCGACAGTGCTTTTGATACGAGCGAAGAAGGTCAAGAAGAAAAATATGCTCTTATCGACAGCAAACCAAACTGGACAATTACAGAACTGTAAGGAGAGAAAATATGAAAACAAGAATGACTTTAATTGCCGACGAAGGCAAGGTACTTACCGATGGCAAGATTTACGGAAAGAAAGTACATCTTGCCGTCGGTCAAGACGGTGAGGGCTTTCGAGAAATTACGGAAAAGGAATATGAAGCGATCAAAGCGGAGCAGGAGGCACAATTCAATGTGAGCTCTGGAGAGGAGGTGCTTTGATGATGGATAAGATGAAATACATCGTTGCCGTAGTTGGCGGACTGGTGGCAACTGCCTTGAAGTTGTATGCACCGATCTTTATCGCGGTGATGGTGGTGCTTATTTTTGATTTCATCACCGGCATTATTGCCGCGAAAATGACCGGTGAGAGGTGGAACAGCGAAAAGGCGCTGAAAGGCGTTGTGAAGAAGGGGACGATGCTGGGGCAGCTTCTCTTTGGTATTGCGCTGGACTATATTATCCCAATGGCAGTGGAGCAGGTGGGCTTTGAATTTAACATGAGCCACTTGCTGTTTTCCAACATTATGGGCTTTTACATTATCTTTACTGAGGCGGTCTCGGTATGCGAGAACTTTTACAAATGCAATCCCGATTCATTCCCGCCCTGGATCGTGCGCTTATTGAGTGCGGGCAAGGAACAGTTGGACAAGCTGGGGGATGGATTTGGAAAGGAGGATGATGAACAATGACCAATTTACCTGTTACCGGAGCGTTTCGGGTTACCTGCGAGTATCTGCGAAAGGGGAGCCGGTGGGCGTCCGGATATCACAAGGGTATTGATTTGACCTGCAGCAACCGAAATGTATATTGCACCTGCGACGGTACGGTAAAGACCGTCGGCTGGGATCCGGACGGATGGGGACGGTACGTGCGGGTGGATAACGGCAAGGGTCGGATCCACATCTTCTGTCATCTGGTCAAGGACAGCGTAAAGGTCAAGGTCGGCGATACGGTTAACCGTACCACAATCCTGGGAACGATGGGCACCACCGGGAAAAGCACCGGCGTGCATCTGCACTTCCAGATCGAGGATGCGAATCGAAAGGTTTATGACCCGACCGAATGGCTGGGGATCCCCAACAAGGTCGGGAGTTATAATTCAGAGGATTATCAGATCAAGGAGGTGAGCGAGATGAACTTTAAGGATGAGAAGGATATTCCCAAATGGGCAAAAGAGTCGGTGGAAAAGGTTGTTAAGGCGGGCTTGATGAAGGGCGATGCCGAAGGCACCTTCAGGCCCAACGACCCCATTACCCGCGCAGAGATGGCGGTACTGCTGGCGCGGTTGGAAATGCTGTAAACAAAGACCGTAACGGTCTAATATTCGCACCGATAGCGTGGGGTTACCCTAATTATGGAGATAGGAGATTGTAATGGAAGACAACATTACAACTGCGGCGGTGGAAACCGCAGCACAAACCGCTGATAACGCAGCGGCAGCGCAGGAGGTCGTGGCTCCTGCGGCGGAGTCTGCTCCGGCAACAGAGCAGCAGGCGACAGAGGCAGTACAGAATGTCTCTGAGGGCACACCGAAGGCTCGGCAGAGCAGGGAGGCGAACGCCCAGCACAAGGCTAACCGCCTCAAGGCGGAGTCTTACGACAGTATTTCGAATGGTATTTTAGGACTTGCCCGATCCAAGGGCTTGAACCCTCGGAACGCCGAGGAGGCGGTTCGGATGCTGGAGGCAGATGCCAAAGGCGAAAGCTATGAGGAATACATAAGAAAGCAGGCGGAAGCGGATGCGAATCTGGAACGGCAGGTTCGGGAGTCCAAGCTGTATAAAGAGCTTGAACGTCGGGCAGAGCAGGACCGCGCAGATGCAGAAGCCTACCGGGCGGACGAACAGATGCGAAAGGGTCTGGAAGCCATCCGGGCGGTAGATCCCACGGTGGAGTCTTTGGAGTCCCTGGGGGATGAGTTCGTGGAGTTGGTTCGAGATATGGATATCCTGAGTGCCTACTATGTGATCAAGGGCAAGGAAGCGGTACAGGCTACCGCTATTCCCCCTGTAACCGGTACGGTGGGCAACAAGACGGATACCGATCGGGACTTTACTTCGGAGGAGTTAAGTCGGCTGACCGATGCCGATCTTAAAGATGATAATGTATTCGCCAAGGCTCTGAGGTCACTGGCGAAGCTCGGAAAATGATTTTAGGAGGATTTTAAAATGAGTTATGCAAACTTTAAGCCGACCATCTGGACGGCAGCAATCGAGAGAACTTTGAAGCAGAAAACGATCCTGACCGATTTCTGCAATACTGCCGTGAAGGGTCAGCCTTCTTACGGAAATACCGTAAATATTTTGGGTGCCGGTATTCCCAGCATCCGCAAATATGATCCCGAAAAGGGTTTGGAGACGGTGGATCAGCCTACCGGTACCGTAACACCATTGCTGATCGATCAGGCGAACGAATTCAACTTTATGGTGGATGACATCGACGATGCTCAGACCACCCCTGATCTTATGCCTTCTTTGATGGATGAGGCGGCAGGTGGTCTCGCAAAAGAGCGGGACTGCTATATTGCTTCTTTGGCAACTACTGCAGAGAATGCTTCCGATTCCATCGCAATTACAACGTCGGCGCAGGCAAAGAAAGCAATTGATGCCGCCTTGCGTAAGCTGCGCGAGAACAATGTTACCCCCGATAAGAATGTTCGTATTGAACTGACCTACTGGATGTATCAGCTGTTCCGCGATTACCTGGTGGAAGCTAAGACTGCCAATGATGCTCTCTTGAAGAATGGCACCATCGGTATGTATGACGGCTGTGCGGTTGCCTACAGCAACAACATCCATAATGACGGCACCGATGATTACTGTATGATCCGTACCGACAAGGCGATTGCTTTGGCGGCACAGATCACCAAAACAGAGGCTTATCGTCCCGAGAAATTCTTTGCTGATGCTGTAAAGGGCTTGGATGTCTTTGGTGCAAAGGTCGTTCGTCAGAATGAGATCTATGTGGTGAAGTGCCACGGTTGATAAAAACTCCCTCCCCGTTTTGCGCGGGGAGGGAAATCCCTTTATGTTGATATGAAAATCGATGCGGTTTTGATATGAGCATAAAACGGAAAGGAGCAAAGGATATGACGGTAAGTGAATGCGAGAAGCAGGTGCTGCGGCTGCTGGATGAAGTAGGGGCAACGGATTACGCCGATCGGATGTATAAGCTGATCGACGAAGCGCAGCGGGAGATCGCCTGTACGTGGGGCTTTATTATTAAAGCGGCAATGATCACGGCGGATGCCGGAGTGGCGGTGCCGTTGCCGGAGGATTGCTACGCCATTGAGCGGGCAGGCAATGACGATTGGGATCTGGAGCCGGTAGAGGTGGACGGCGTATGGCAGAATGGCATTGTCTTTTCAGAAGGCGGTACCCATAAGCTGATCTACAAAGCGTATCCGAAGGAGATCGGGGAGGGGGACAGCTCTGCGAAGATCCAACTGGCACCGGAATATCACACGGCACTTTGCTGCTATGCCGCAGCATTGAGCCAGCATACGGACGATAATAAGCAAAATTACCAGCTTCTTATGGAACGCTACAACAATACCATCGCATCGGTGCAGAATGCGAAGAGGGTAAACGGGAAAGCGAGGGTGGTCGTGTATGGCAGGTCTATTTAGCGTGCCGTCCTTTTCCACCTTAAAGGTGAGTCAGTTTAAGGGCGCAGATTTTTCAGTACCTGAAGATCAGATGAAGCCATACCGCGCGGCAAGGAGTGAGAATATGATCCCCGGCGCGGTTGGCGAGGTGAAAAAGAGACCCGGGGTGCAGATCGATGATGCTGCACCCGGTATTGACGTCGAGGAAGGCGACGTCGTACATAAAATGATCGGCGGAAAGCATCCGATCATTTATACCGGAGGGACGGAGACGGCAGGCTATAAGATCTATTATGACCGTGATTTTGTACTGAAATGTTACTACGAGCCTGTGGTGATCCCCTATGGAAGCGGATGGATCATCTTTGCGCTGCTTCCGGAGAGCGCGAATGAATTGAGAGAGAATGACGAGTGGAAGATCGGCAAAGCTTTTGAATTTACTGCTGCCGTTATACTGATGGATCTGAAGGAAAGCGTCCGTGTGTATACGGACTACGGGATGTGCTGTACCCGAGACGGTAAAGGGGACTGGAGCAGCGAGGTCATAAGCTCGGATGACGAGTTTTTAACCACCCCGACGATCTTGAACGGATGCGATCCTGCCGGCGGCGGGTTCACCTTCGAGCAGATCAACCTTTTAAATCCTTGGGTGACGGAAAGCTTTTGCTGCAAGACTGAAAAGACCAGCGTTTTTTGTCTGCAGGATCCTCTGCCGAATATTTGGAGTGACGACCGATGCGACGATAAATCGACGCTGGTGCGCTATTTGCAGGTCGAGGTGCTGGTACCTATTACCATTCAGGATGAGCACACCAGCGAGGAGGTCACGATCACTCGCTGGATTCGGCGACCGTTTCACGAAAATGAGGAGATCAAAGACGCCTACCGCTTGTCTGCAAATCGATTGTATTTGGATCCGAAAGGAAATGAGGTGGCGGTACCGTATCAAGAGGGCGATACGGTCTATCAGATCACGGTAGCAAAGGAGAGCAATGATTATTGGATCGATCCTACGCCCATCGAAGGGGAAGATAACGTGCGGATCACTCACTGGAGGGCGAGCTTTCAGGAGGAATTTATCCGGATCTGCAGTTGCGCTTGCGGCACTTCCTTCGGCGTTGGCGGATACAAGGACCGGTTATTTCTCGGCGGGGCGAAGAATGGAAGCTCTGCGAGAAAAAGCCATATCTATTACTCCGAGCTGGAGGATCCTTTTTATATCGGAGCCTTGGATTATATCAAGCTGGATGCGGAATGCAACGTGATGGCTTTGGACGGTACGGCAGATACCTTGGCGGCGTTGACGGATCAGGGGATCTATTTAATTCAGGCGACGGCGCAGACCGAAACCGATGAAACAACCTTTTTATCGGATGCACTGTTCGTTGTATCCGGCAAGGTGGTTGCACCGGCACCGCTGAACTATGGAAATACCGCCGTGCTGGGCGGAGAGATCGTCTATCTCTCCAAGGAGGGCGTTATCGCTATTACCTATAAGGAGAATTTCGACGAGCGATTTGCAGAGCATCGCTCTGCGATGATCGACCGCGAGATGCTGCGGGATAACCCGCGTCAGTTGATCAGCCTTGGGCGGTTTCTTTTGATCCGCTGTGCCGATGGCGTCTGGTGGCTTTTGGATGAAAACCAACCCAACAGCGAGGGAGACAAGCCTTATTCCAGCCATCAATACGAAGGGTATCGGATGACCGGAATGAAAGCGGATGCCGCTTGGGTGGAGGCAGATCAATTGAAGCTTGTGCTGGGCGGAAAACAGTATTACTGGACAGACGGGACCGGCGCGGATCATTATTGTGATGCCTATCCGACCGAAGACGGCAATGATGTCGCTGCGATCAATGCCTGGTGGGAGACACCTTGGCTTTACGGCACCGATTTTTACCGCAGAAAGACCTTTAAAAAGCTGGGTCTTTTGCTGGGACAAATGACACTTACCGTTGATGGGGAGACCTACATCGGCGATAGTGCCGTGAAGGTTGAGGGCAGAAAGAACGACGAGGACTGGAAAACGATCTGGGAGTATGACGGCGGGCTTTGCTCCTTCGACTATGGGAATTTGGACTATCGTCTGTTTACTTATTCCGGCAAGCCGGGGATCCCCGATCTTTCCCGAAAGATCAAGATCAAAAAGGCGATGCGGTTTAAGCTGCGGTTCAGTAATGATTTTCTCGATCAGACCTTTGTGCTGCGGCAGTTCGGTCTGGATTACATACAAGGAGGTTAAGAGATGGCGAGTTATTCCGGCGTGAGAAACGCCATAATTGAAAGAAATAAAAAGATCGATGAGAAGTTGGCGGCGGATGGCAGAGCCTACGATGCGCAGCGTCAGGATATCACCGACAACGCATCGAACAGCCTGCAGCAGATCTTTCTTCAGAAGGAGCGGGCAGAGCAATATCAAAAGCAGCAGCAAAAAGCCGCAGGCATCACCGGCGGTGCTGCAGAGAGTGCCAATATTGCGCTGCAGGCAAATTATGCCACCAACCGCACCAATGCGATGCTGGAGCGGGATCAGCAGCTTTCGAACGTCAATATCCAAGAGGATCAGGCGAGAAGTCAGGCTGAAATCGATAAATCGTCAAACCTTGTGGAGATGGAGCAGGGGCAGCTTGCCTTTGATCAGGACGCGGAGTCACGTGCATTTGACCGTGAGCAGTTCGATTTCAGCAAGAAGCAGTTCGATTATGAAAAGCAGCGGGATCACGAGAGTGATCTTTGGGAGATGATCAGAGCAGGCGTTGTGACACAGTCGATGGCGAATGAACTCAATATGAGCTACGCCACGCTCAAGGAGCTTGCGAGACGATATAAGGAGAATTGATATGGCAGATACGTTAAAAAAGGTCCGGATGGATCATCAAAGAATACTCGATAACAATAAAGGGGCGTCCGAGTCTACTCGGACTGCCCTTTCTGCAATTTCGGGGAGAAATATCCTTAAAACAAAAACGGAGACCGAAAAGCTCCGTCGGAATGAGGAGATTGCGGCGCAGCAGAATGCGGCTCTCAAGGGGATCAGTGCGTCTAACGATGCGGTGACGATGGAAAGGGCGCGGTTATCTGCCGCCCAGCAAGGAGAGTCCCTGGCATTGAGCCGGGATCGGTTGGGGTTGAGCCGTGAGCGGCTTGAGCATCAGAAAAAGCGTCAGCGGCAGAATCAGATCCTTTCGATGCTGAATATGGGCATCTATGAAAGCTCTTTTGCTGCAGAACTGAATATGTCGGATTCGGTGGTCAAGCAGGCGGCTGCCAATAAGGCGGCGGAGATCAATGCCCGGAAGGCGGCGAAGGCTGCCGCAGAGAAGGCGCAGGCGGAGTATGAAGATCTGTTAAACGAGATTAATGATCGAAAGAAAAAAACGCAGACAAAGGAGTGGTATGCCTCCGCTGTAGAGACGGCAATCGACGAGGCAGAGACCGTCGGGATCGGCGAGGGAACTGCGGCGGAGATCAAAGAGGGGATCCTTTCCTCTGCCGGATTGGAAAAGACCGCGCTCCCTTGGGCAAAGCCGACCGGGGAGCTTTTAGGGCTTCAAGGTGGCCTTTCTTTGGATACTATGAAGGATATCCGAATGTCCGTCGATCAAACAGGGGAGCAGATCAAGAAGGGACTGGAGCAAAGGAAGGCAGAGCAGGTACAGATCGAAAATCAGAAAGCGAAGGCGGCCGCCTATTATGATGATCTGCTGACTCAGCGGATCTATGCCAAGGAAAAGGCAGCGGAGAAACTCTCTGCCCTGGAGGAGAAGTATAAGGCGGAGAACGAAAAGAGTGCCGCCTATACCTTGCGGTCGGCACGGCTGGCGGCAGAGGATAAGCTGCAGACTGCGACCACCGCCGAGGAGGCAAACTCCGCTTACGGCGAATATATTCAAAAGCTTCAGGATTTAGAGAACAGCGCAATCATCGGTGCCGAGGCTGTTGAGGGGCAACGCTTTGAAAAGATGGCGCAGGCAGAGGATTACACCGAAGAGGAACGGGCGTTTATTGATCTGACCAAGGAACGCCTGGAGGCGGCGCGCACTGCTGTGCTGCGTGAGCTGGAGAACGAGGGGACGACCGATGAGTTTCAGGCGGTTCTGCAGACCGAGATCGATAACATCGATGCGGCGATCCAAGCGGTAGAGGGCGCGATCTACTATGACGAGCATTATGAGGAAATGAAGGGTCAGCTCGTCTATGAAAAATTGGATACCCAATATGGAAAGATGGGTGTCACCGAGATCGAGGCGCTGATTGAGGAGCTTAGAGATAGTAAGGTTATTCCGGACGGTAGGGGAGCCAGCTATAATTATCAAGAGGAACATAACCAAAAGGTCGATGCAAAGATTAAGGACCTGAAGGGATATCTGAAGCAGAGAACGCAGGCGGAAAAGGATGCGGCGCGTGACGAGAGAATATCGGAAAGTTACGAGGGCGTACCGGGAGATCATTTGCTTGATAAGGCAGTCTATCTTATGGAGAGAAACGGTGTGAAAAATAGATTGCGCGACAGTTATGAGACACCAAGCAACTTTTATAAGTGGAACGATGAAAAGCAGTTAAAATGGATCGTTGAAACCTATGGTGACGGTTACGATTTAGAAGGCTTTGAAAACTGGAGCGATCTGGAAAAAAAGAATTGGCTGTATGATCGAGAACAAGAATTATTCGTCCAAACAAAGGGAAATTTAGCAGAATTGGCAGATGCTCGGGGTGGTTTTGAACAAGCTTCTGCTGATATCACGGGATATTTACATGATCATATTGTTTCTTATGATGAAAGCCTTTTTACCGATGAACAGTTGGAAAAATATGCGGCAGAGGCGGTGAGAAACTATCAAAATGCAGATAAGAAGCTTTTTGGAATCGATGGCAGAGATGCCGAGATGATATCTGCCTATGTTGCGAAAATGTGGGAATACAGTAGGGGAATAGACGGCATTTTCGAGGGTGACTACAATTCCATCGTCGAGGATTTCGAAGGATTCCTGGAAGGGGATTACGGTAGCTTTACCGAAAAGGAAGCAAAAACAATTTTAGCTTTGATGGCTCGGTACGGTACCGATGAAGCGTTTGTTCACTACGCTGCAGTCAAGGAGCAGGCACTGGTTCGTAAGGCTGAGGAACTTAACGGCTTTACTCGAACGGTGGCAGGCATCACCTCCGGATTGACCAACTTTCTGATCAACGGCGGGGAAATGCTGGAGAACGCATTCACGCAGCAGTATTCCCGTATCTCCGGAAATATTCTGACGGCATCCCATCAGGTCAATATGGAAAAGATCAATGAAATGGGCATTGGCGGTGATGCGGTGGAGATGCTTTATATGGCGGGGTATTCGATGTTTGATATGTTGCCGGCAGTGGCGTTGGGCGCGGTGCCGGTGGCGGGATCCTCGCTGAGTGCGGCGTATACCTTTGCCAAGGTGACCGCTAATACATACAACGATTCTATCCGGCAAGGCAAGCGTGCTGATGAGGCATTGACCTATGCAATGCTGAGCGCAACGGCAGAGGTGACGATGGAGAAGATCCTCGGTGTTGGCGGACAGACGTTTTCCAATACGGGGCTTGGCGGTAAGATGAAAACAGCCATTGAGGCACTTTCTGCCACCAAGACGATGCGCGTTATGGTGAAAACGGCATCTTCGATGGGGAGCGAGGGCTTCGAGGAGTTTCTGCAGGAGTGCCTGGATCCGTTTTTGCAGAAGGTGGCGGCAGATCTGAACGGGATCGACGATGCAACCTTAGAGGAGATTGATTGGGAGGAGGCTGCCAAGAGTTTTGCTATCGGCGCATTGACCGGCGGCGTATTCGGTGGTATTGAAGCGATCAGCTCCACCAAGAACGGCGGTATGAAGGAGTCGGAGGCACGTGCGCTTTTAGAGAGCGATGAGGTGGCAAAACTGATCAAGACTGCTGCGGAGCTTGGAAATCAGCGGGCAAATATTATTATGCAGGCGTATCAAAGTGGGCAGCCTCTTTATGAAGGGCAGGCGGGGTGGTTTGCCTACGCTTCGCCGGCAGATGTTGTTAATTTGACCCAAAGCGTTAAGCGGCGATCAGTCAAGGCATCTATGCGCGTTTTGCAGGAAAAATATGCTGAAAGAGCGACCGATAAGGGTAAGCGCAAGACCTTTGACCGCCTATTTAAAAAAATCCTGCAGGGCAATACGCTGACCCTGCAGGAAACGGCGGATATTATTAATGACCCCGAGATGTCGGCGATCCTCAATGAGATGCTGGGGATGGATGTGACGATGATGCTGCCCAATCAGGTGCTGGCGGTTGCAAAGCTGGCAGCGTTTGCGGAGAACGGAAAGATCTCCCGGGAGCGGCTCAACCTGTTTAAGGATGCTTTTGGTGATCTGGATACCGAGGCAATCGAGAAGATCATTAAATACAGCGATATGGCTGCCAAAAAAGGCGGCGGGATCATCTATGAGGACGCTGACGCGGAAACACAACTGACCGAAGCAGAGCAGGAGGCGGCAGACGTTCTGAAGATCCTCTCCACCGAGGTAGGGACGGTGTTCTATGTTACAGAACAGTTCGATACCGGCACCTATCTCGCAGCTAATATGATGGCGGTTCGGAAAGGCGACCTTGCCGGGGGTGTTTTTAAGTCAGCGACCCACCGAGCTTACTATATGGCCAAGCAGCTTATGGCTGATAAAGGGGTCGATTTCAAGGCGTTTCTCCTGACCGAGGCAAAGCGAATCAAGGGAGACGAGGCGGTTGAAAGCGAAATAAAAACCATCCTCCGGCAGAGTGCGGAGAATGGTAATGATATTTCACGGCCGACGGCAGAAAACGAACTGTGCGCCCGACTTCTTGGTGAACTTCTTCAAAAGGAGGGCGTTTTGGATCGGCTCGCCGCCGCAGATATTGATATGGTCGCCGCTTTGAGAAAAGCCGTTGTCGCATTGGAGAATCATTTAGATGTTCAAATGGACAACATTGAGAATGTTGAAAATAAAGATCCATCTAAATTACATGAGCAAGAGTTACGAAATCTTTTGAAAAAGATTAAAAATAGAGAGATAAGCGATGGCCAAAATGTACCCGTGCGAGCATCGACCCCTCCTATTCTTCTTAATTTTGCCAAAGAGATGGCTGAAGTTCATGGAGAAAATGCAAATCTTTTGAATGATACCTCGATTTTTATGCCGGCAAAAAAAGCACGGCAAGCTATGGCGTTCGAGGAGGAGTGGGATGGAGACGGAGAAGCTCATGAGCTTGATGAGGATGATGTAATCAATATCATTAAGAAAATGAATAGTCCATCAATTCTTGTTTACGAAAATAGCACCGGAAGAATCATTGAAGTTATCAATTATAAAACTGAAAAGTCAAAAAAGGTTCTTGTGGTTGTTGAATTTAATGAATTTAAAGGTGCTCGGCATACCAACGGGTATAAACAAGGAAATTATCAAATTTTAGTGACACTGTATCCGGTTACTGATAAGGTTAAGTATAACAGGATGCTTAAAAATCAAAATAATGTTATCAGACTGATGGATAACAAAAAGGATGTATCGCAATTGACTTCGAGCATCCACGTGCCGTCAGTATTAAACGATACACCCTTTTATAAATTTAGTATATCCAATTCTTCTGAAAATGTCAACAATAATTCTGATTTTTCCTTTTTCGATGGTGGTAGTGCAGATGTCACCGATCTTGTTGATCGCATGACCCAGCTCGTTCGGGGTGAAGAAGTGGCGGGGGCTGATGGTGCAGGGGATGGATCTGATTTCGATATCGATGCCTACGAAGATCGGGAGTTTACCTATTCCGATGCCGAGCAGGTGCGTGCCGAAAATGACGGTGCAGAGTCTGCCCGAAACTTTGAGGATATGACTCCGGTAGAGCGGGCGGCAGAGATCGCCGATCTGCAGAGTGAGATCGACGCCATTATGACGGCAGATATTTCGGCGCAGCTTGAGCGGGAAGAGGGAAGCAGGGAGAGCGGCTACAGGGATCCTGTGGATCGTGTCGGTGCCAAACGAGAGCAGAAGAAGGAGCCTTTCGAAAAGACGGTCAAGGATAGTTGGAATTGGGCCCGCCGAAAGATGGTGGATAGCGGTCAGGCAATTTATGATATCGGGAGGAAGATCAAGGACGATTATCTTTACGGCTATTATAATATGGCAAGAGCTTCCCAACAGGCGGGGGTAACGATGATCTCCAAGTGGCAGACAGATGTGACCGGTAAGGTGGTCGGCAAGAGTCTGCAGGAGATCTGGGCGCCTATTATCGCCAAAGGGACGGAGTATGCAAAACAATTCGACGCCTATCTTCTCCATTTACACAACATTGACCGTATGAGCCGCTACGACCCGGAGGCATTGGAGGAGGCACGCCATCAATATGAGGTAGAAAAAGCCTACCTTTCTGACGACCTTCAAAAAATGTCGGACGATGAGATCCGTGCGATCGCGCACGATCGGGACAGTGGTTTTGTTGGAGAGGCACGGGACTATATCAATGCGCTGGACAATTACAACCATATACGAAATATCAAGGATAAGCCGGTGTTTGGGTATGACGTTTCGGCAGAGGACAGCCGTGCAGCGGCCGAAAATCTTGAACGGCTGTATCCGGAGTTCAAAGAGTACCGTGAGGTAGTATATCAATATGTGGATAATCTGTTGCAATACCGGGTGGATAGCGGGTTGATCTCTGCTGAAACAAAAGCTATGCTGAAAACAATCTATCCGCATTATGTTCCCACGGCACGGGTACAGGCTGAAGAAGTATCCCCGAAAAAACATTGGTGGCAGAAGGAAAAGAATCGTGAGCAGACCAATAAGGTCATCGGGAAGGCGTGGGGCGGTGATCAGGAAATCATTTCTCTTTATGATCAGATCGCGGGTCAGACGATGTCGGTGGTGCGGGAAGGCACCAAGAACCGGCTTGGAATGAGACTGCTTGAAAATTATAAAAACATCGAACAGATCAAAAATGCGGAGCTTTATTCGGATAAACTGACAGATCCTTTGCTGATCGACCGTCATTTGGATGAGATCGATCCGTTTATGACCTTGGAAAACAAGAATATTTTTGCAGTATTCAAGGCCGGCGAGTTTTGGGAGATGGAAGTGACCGACGAGCTGTGGGAGGCTATCGATGCATTGGATAGAGACGAAGAGCCGCAAAACGGTTTTAAGAAGTTCGCAAAATGGAACGTGGATACTTTTAAGCGGCTGATCACTTCCTTAAATCCTATTTTTGCAATTCGTAATTCGATCAAGGATATTGCAGACGGTCTCTTATATTCCAAGGATACCAAGAGGTGGTTGTTGGCAATGCCTACGGCGATCAAGGAAATGAAGAAGGGCGGAGAGCTTTGGCAACAGTACGTTGCTTTAGGCGGTGGCTTTTCTACCTATTTTGATTTCGCCAGAATGGGCACCAAGGAACCGAAGGGCTTTGGAAAGGTCACCGGACGAATCGAAACGCTGAATCAGGCAGTCGAGCAGTTTCCACGGTTTGCGGAATTTATCGCTACCGTTCGCAAAGGGGACGGCAGTATGGATAACCTGATGGAAGCGATGCACAACGCCGCAGACATCACGACCAATTTCGGGCGCAGCGGTTCTACGGGCAGAATGCTGAATCGATACTGGATTCCGTTCTTTAATCCGTCTATTCAAGGTATGAGCAAGGCGGTGCGAGCGTGGACGGAGCAAAGAAGTGTGAAAGGCTTTGTGGCATTGGGAGCCAAGGCAGTGTTCTTCGGAATCGCACCGGCGGTGATCAATGCATTGCTTTACCGGGATGATGAAGAATGGGATATGATCAAGCAGACCGATAAGGATCGGTATTTCCTCTTTAAGATTAAAGAAGGGCTTTGGGCACGGGTTCCCAAGGGTAGAATGCTCTCTGTCTTTGGCGGGATCGGCGACCGTGCACTGCAGGCAATCGACGGTGAAGAATTTGAGTGGGCGAGCTTGATTCAAACGACGGTCGATCAGATGGCACCTTCTAATCCTATTGAGAGCAACATCTTTGGACCGCTCTTTCTTGCATCCATCAATCGAACTTGGTATGGGACAGAAATTGTCGGTGAAAGCTTGAAGAATGAACCGAATGCCGAACAGTACGATACCAAGACGGACGAGCTTTCCAAGTGGATCGGATCGGTTACGGGATGGTCACCGAAGAAGATCAACTATGTGCTGGATGCTTATGGCGGTATCGTTGCAGACGTGCTTTTACCGGCACTCACTCCAGCAGCAGAACGGACTGTATGGGGAAATGCATTTGCGCTTGATACCAATTATTCCAATCGTTTGAGCGGAGATTTCTACGATAAACTGGACGAGCTTTCGGATCAGAAGAATTCGGTTAAGGCAACGGTGGAGGATGCGGTCTTGTACCGTTGGTGGAATCGGAATGCTGATACGGTGTCCGAGATCAATGCGGAGATCCGCAGGATCGAGGAGGATCAATCGCTGACAGCAAAAGAAAAGAAGAAATTGGTCAACGAGCAATATGTGATCCGCAACGCCGCAATGCTTGGATTTGAGGAGACCTATGATCGATATACCGAGGCGGTCAAGAAATATTCCGGAAAGGCTGCCGGTATGAGCGAAGATGATGCCAAGGAGTATATCTATCGCGAGGCAAACCGAGAACTCTTCGGTGCAGAGTACGCTCTTAAGGCATACGGAACGTCTACTTATAATCGGGCGGTCAGGGTTCGGGATGAACAAGGAATTGACTTCGAAACGTTTTATGACGTCTATTTCGATGCCGAAGATCCCGATGTTGAGAAGTGCTTCTCCCTTATTGAGGACGGCTTCGAAAAAGAAACGGCGTTGGAGATCGCGAGAAATATTGGCGCATTGGAGCCTTTAGATGGTGCTAAAAGTGTTTCCAATATCCAAAAATACGGCGCAATCGATGCGGCAGATATTACGGAGGATGAGAAGCTTTGGGCAATGACCGTTTTGGCTACCGATACAGATCTTCGCAAGCTGACGATCTTGGCGGAGTATAATGTTACCTTGAAGCAGTTTGTTGACGTGAAGAATAACATTACTTATCTGAACGATCAGAACGAGGGCGGCGTTACCAATGCTATGGTCAAAGCGTCTATTGATCACATCAAGGACGTGAACAATACCCAGAGAGCGGTGCTCTGGCAGCTCTTTACCGGCGCGACCTCGGCAAAGAATAATCCTTATTCGGTTGCTGCAGGCGCAAAGGTTGCGGCTAAAAATAAGGCTTTGAAAGAAAGCGAAGAATGAGAAAACGCCCCGGCGAAAACCGGGGCGTTTTTGCTTCACTTGATCCGCGCTGAACAGGTGCAACGGACGTGATATGCCAATGTGTCGATAAATTCTGCAACGGTAGGCGGTTCGGAAGGGATCACGCCGGATATGGCGATATATCCCGATGGGTCCGTTTCCCATATGCGGTGAATGATCGTGCGGATGTTGCGCTCGATGGTTTTGCGGTTGCAGTGCAGAATCTCGGAGGTGGGGGTGTAGATATCCCGGGTGATGCGCACCAGGCGTTCCTCATCCTCTGCCGCAAGGGCAACGGCAACGCAGAGCTGCCGATAGCCGCGATAGTTGCCGGTGATACCGATACCGCGCAATGTTTGAACAATTTGATTTTGCATAGTTTTTCTCGCTTTCTTGTCTGGGACGAGAAGGTAATAACTATAATTTGTGTGTCACAGTGTGCCATTTGTGTGACAGGATTTGTCACACAGAGACCAAATAGACCATTTTTTGGTGTTTTTCTGTGCTTCAATGCGGTCGGCTTAAGAAAACAAAAACGGCTCAAAGTAGCATAAATACTGACTTTAAGCCGTTTTTTGTTTTGGTGGGAGTTAACGGGCTCGAACCGCTGACCCTCTGCTTGTAAGGCAGATGCTCTCCCAGCTGAGCTAAACTCCCACATATGGTGACCCGAACGGGAATCGAACCCGTGATACCGCCGTGAAAGGGCGGTGTCTTAACCGCTTGACCATCGGGCCATTGATGGTGGCGCTAATTGGATTCGAACCAATGACACTGCGGGTATGAACCGCATGCTCTAGCCAACTGAGCTATAGCGCCATTCAGAGCCGAGTTATATAATACACTAAAACATTTTTTTTGTCAACAACTTTTTTCGAAAAAATGATTTTTTTTTAATTTTTGTTCACCATATATAGTGTTTGATGCTTTTGAGAGGAGATTTTGACGATGTTGGAGCGCGATGAAAAGAGAGGTGGGGAAGAATTAGAGGAACTATTGGAGCTGGGTGCGGAGGAGACGGAGAGCGGAATCCGAGTCCTGACGGTGATCGGACAGGTGGAGGGTCATTTCATTGCACCGGAGCAGAACAAGACGACGAAATACGAGCACCTGCTTCCCATACTGGTCTCTATGGAGGAGAGTCGGTCGGTGGCGGGCGTACTGATTCTTTTGAATACGATGGGCGGGGATGTGGAGGCGGGGCTGGCGATTGCCGAGCTGATTGCTTCTATGACCAAACCTACCGTCTCATTGGTGCTGGGCGGCGGACATTCCATCGGTGTGCCCCTTGCCTGCGCTGCCCGCCGCTCCTATATTGTTCCCACAGCTACGATGACCCTTCATCCCGTGCGCGCTACGGGGACGATCATCGGCGTTCCACAGAGCCTCAGGACATTAGAGGAGATGCAGGATCGCATCTGCAATTTCATTGTAAAAAATTCCCGCATCTCTTTGGAGCGATTAAAGGCGTTGATGACCGAGGTGGGGAATATGGTCACCGATGTGGGTACGGTGCTGGGTGGCGAGCAAGCAGTGGAGGAGGGGCTGATCGATGGGGTCGGCGGACTGAAGGAAGCCCTTGCAACTTTGAAAGAAATGATTGAAAAACAAGACGAAAGCCGTTATAATAAATAATATGATTGAATTGATTCGTGCAAGACAACAAGATATCGAGCCTTTGGCGGCACTTTTTGCAGAAGGGTTTGTTCACGACCCGATGTACTGCCATTATATCCCTTATGAGCAGGAGCGGGAGGGGATCATCTATCAGCTTTTCCGCAAGTACCTTATGGATTATTGGGATGAGCTGATGGTCTTTACCACCCCCGAACTGGCAGGGGGAATGTGCATCTGCCCCGATGACGCTGTGGGAGCGGATCGGGTGGCATTGCCTGCCCATATCCAAAAGGTGTATGAGCAGATCAATGCGGCGGTGGCACCGCAATTCTATGAAAATTATTTGGTTTTGGATCTCTTGGCAGTCTCTCCTCTTCATCAGGGAAAGGGAATCGCCCGTGCTTTGGTGGAGCAATTTCGCCTTGAGACGCAGCGCGCAAAAAAGCGTGGGATTGTGGAGATCTATGAGCCGGAGAATCTGGCTTTTTATGAAAAGATGGGCTTTCGACTGGCGCATATTCAGCCGGTGGGCGAGACCTTGAGTGCTTATTTATTGGAGAGTTAAATGACCATTGCTTCTTTGAAAAACTTAATTGTGGAGTTTGGCGACCGCAGGGTCATCGATAAGGTCAGCGTTGTCTGCGAAGAGGGCGCGGTGATCGGCCTGATCGGTGGAAACGGTGCCGGAAAATCCACCCTTTTGAACGTCCTTGCGGGCAATTTGCAGGAGACGGCGGGGGAGCGGTTTCTCCATCCTAAGGTTCGGATCGGGTATTTAAGGCAGAATAGCGGTCTTTCCGGTGGACGGAGTATGATGGAGGAACTGCGGAGCGTGGTCCAAGAAGGACTGGATGCCATTGAGCGTCTGCCGACTGTGAGCGACCCACGGGAATATGCCCGCCTGCAGGCGGTGATCGATGCTACCGATGCGTATCAGATCGATGTTCGCATCAAGACGGTCTTGAGCGGTATGGGCTTTTCGGATTATGATCTGACGCTGGATGTGGCGGAGCTCTCCGGCGGAGAGCAGACCCGCCTTGCCCTTTGCAAGCTTTTGATTGAAGAGCCGAATCTTTTGTTGCTGGACGAGCCTACCAACCATCTGGATTTTCGTACCCTTACCTGGTTGGAGGACTACATAAGCAACTATAAGGGCTCGGTCATTCTGGTCTCCCACGACCGCTTCTTTTTGGATCGCTGCGTGACGGAGATCTGGGATATGGAGGAGGGGCGTATCCGCTGCTATCCCGGCAATTATACCGCATTTAAGGAGCAAAAGGCACTTTGGCTTAAAGAGCAGGAGCGGCTTTACGAGCAGCAGGAAAAAGAGGTTGCCAAGCTGACGGATTATATTGATCGGAATTTGGTACGCGCATCCACCTCTGCGATGGCAAAAAGCCGCCGCAAACAGCTCGAAAAGATGGAATTGATGGAGAAACCGCATTCAGACGAAAGGCGGCTGCACCTTAAATTTCCGATGGATCTGGCGGGCGGGAACGATGTCCTTCAATGCCGTGGACTGACGGTTTCGGTAGGGGAGGATCACCGCCTCTTTACCGACCTGACCTTCCGGATGCAAAAAGGCGAAAAGATCGCCATCGTGGGCGATAACGGTACCGGAAAGACTACCTTGCTTTCTGTTCTGATGGGGGAGCTTGCGCCCATTAGCGGCAATATCCGCTGGGGTGCCAATATTCAGACGGGGATCTTCCGTCAGGCGACGCAGTTTACGGACGATGAGCATACGGTGCTTGAGGAGCTTGGCGCACTCTATCCGCAGATGACCTATCAGCAGCTTCGCTCGATCCTCGCCACCGTCTCCTTTATCGGAGAAGAGGTGGAGCTGAAGGTGGGGACCCTTTCGGGTGGTGAGCGTGCACGGTTTCAGTTTGCGGCACTGATGCCCAAGCGATGCAATACTCTTTTATTCGACGAGCCTACCAACCATCTGGATCTGCCCGCCCGCGAAGAGGTGGAGCGGAGTCTGATGGATTTTGGCGGGAATCTGCTGGTGGTCTCCCACGATCGCTATTTCCTTTCTCACGTACCGACCAAGATCTTGAAGCTGACGTCGGACGGCTTGGTGGAGCTCAAGCGGTTGGAGGACTATTGGGAAGAGGAAAAGGAAGTCAAGCCTGCACCTGTTAAAGAGAAGAAGGATCCGCCTTCCGGCTTTAAGAGCAAGGAGCAGCGTGCCAAAGAGGCGGCGCGCCGTCAGGAACTTTCCAGAATCGAACGGGAGCTTGAGGAAGTGGAGCAGGCGATTGCAGAGAAAAGTCTGGAACTGGAAAATGCCGGCGCCGATTATAAGGCTTTGGAGGAGTGCTGTACTGCGCTGGAAACTTTGCGTGCCCGTCAGGAGGAATTGACCGAAAACTGGCTGCTTTTGAATGAGGAAGAATGAAAAATAGGCTGTAAAAAAACGCATGTTTTTTTTACAGCCTATTTTAGAGCAGTCTACTTGGTGTTTTTGCCCTTTGCGGTTCGGACTGTTTTTACAGTCCTTTTTTAATCAATGGCTTCAAACATTGTGTCTGCTTGCTCCGCTTTTATAAAGTCTACGATCTTTAATACGCGGACTTTGGTCTGCTTTTCGCCGAAGCCGATGATGATAATATCGCCTTCCTTCACATCTGTGGAGGCTTTGGCAACCTTGCCGTTGACGGTGATTCGCCCGCTGTTGCAAGCCTCGGTGGCGACGGTGCGCCGCTTGATCAAGCGGCTGACCTTGAGATATTTATCAATACGCATAATTCTTTACCCTATCAAAATGCCAGCGTCTTGCGACGCTGGCATTTTTTAAAAAGATTTAACTTAGCCGATGTAGTCCTTGAAAGCCTTGCCTGCCTTGAA
>JAZQAQ010000003.1:0-8186 GCA_045545255.1 Eubacteriales bacterium
CTTCGGCAGACTGACCGGTGGTGCCCAACTCGGAAACATAGCCCAGCACACCCAACAGTGCGATAACGATGGAGGGTCCAATGCCCTGGGCCAGCTTACGGAAGAAGGAATGCAGAGAATATACAGTACCCTCTTCGCGCTTACCGGTCTTCCATTCATTATAATCAATGGCATCACCCATCATTGCCCAGGATACGGTGGAATAGATACCCATACCCAGAGAGAATACCAGCTGACAAATAATATAGATGATCAGATCCAGACCGGTATTCTTCGGCATAATGATGAAGAGACCGCAGCCTGCGATGATCGAACAGATAGAACCAAAGGTTGCCAGCTCTTTTTTGCCGTACTTCGCAACCATATTACGGGCAAGCGGAGTGAAGACCACGATGGGAATCATCGCAAAAAGCTGCACGATACCGGAGATCTGCACATTCTTAAAGTAAGACTGGAAGATTACGGTAACGGCAGTGGTAGCACCCTGCATACCGATGAACATACCCATAGCAGCTACAGTCGCGCCGATAGCGGGACGGTTCTTGCAGAAATTGGCCATCGCCTTCAGAACGTTGAACTTGGGAGCTTCTTCGCTGACGGTAACATCCTGCTCCACACGGATCTCCGTATTGCGGATCATAAACTGGAAGCAGATGAAGCCCAAACCACCCATAATCAGAGCAGCGATAAAGACACGCTCCCCGATCAGATTGTTTTCTGCATCATAAATGATGAAGGGCAGAATAACCATCGGCAGCATATTGCCGAAGATGGAACCGATCGAACGCCAAGCGGAGAGAGAAGCGCGGTCCTTGACATCGTTGGAGATCAGGGACAGCAGCGAGCCGTAAGGCACATTCGCCACGGTATAGAACGCATCCCATACCACATATCCGCCGATGAAGATCATCGCCTTTGCCCAGACGGGAGCTCCCGGGAAGGGCAGGAAGCAACAAGCACCGCCGATGATCAGACCGATGGAGCCCGCCCAAATATAAGCCAGAAACTTATTCTTCTTATAAGTATGCTTATCTGCGTCGATGATGGAGCCGATCAGGGGATCGTTAATAGCATCCCATACCTGCACCACGATCAAAAGAAGCGCATACCAAAGATCCATCCCCATAAACTGCGTCCAGAAGATAGACATCGTACCCTTCAGCGCAAAGCTCATATTACATCCCAGATCGCCTGCGGCATATGCCAAGCAATCACGAATGCCGAACTTGCGCCGTCCGTTTTCGTCTAATTTCACTTGTTTACTCATTTTTTAGCCCCCTATTTATTATTTTTAGGATTACTAAATATTATTATAAAATATTCAAGTCGTTATAGTGAGGAATTTTTTCACTGTTTTTTGTATTTTTTTCATATTTGGCAGCAACTTTTTCTTGTAAATATGGAAGATTTGTACTATTATAATAAACAGAGTGCAAAAAGTATTGATTTTTTGTCGCATAAAGGAGGATACACGATGGACTATCATCAGGGTGAGCTTCAGCTGCTCTGCGAGACCTTTGCCAAATGCCGTATCACCACCGCGCTGCTCCACCCCGGAGATATCCCGAACAGGGAGCTCCACGAGGAGTTTTGGCGGCTCTTCGGCAAAAATACAAAAGAATGGTTCCTTACCCAAGAGCATTTTGAAAAAATTGCGCCCCAGACTCTTTATCGACTGACCACCCACCTTCGGCTGACGTTTTTACTTTTGCGCCTGCCCCACACAGCGGAAGAAACCATTCTTTCCATCGGCCCTTATCTTTCGGAGCCGATAACGCCCGAGGTCATCCCCGAGCTGGGAGAAGAATACGGAATCCCGCCCCATCGGCAAAAGTCCTTGGAGGATTATTATACCGCCCTTCCTCTCTTGCAAGAGTCCAGCCATCTTTTTACGATGCTGAATACCTTTTGCGAACGGATATGGGGCGGCTCTAACTCCTTCTTTTTGGAGGATATCAACGAGGATTTTCCCGATGAAAGCCCCCCGCTCCCCGCCTCCCTCTCCTCCGAAAGCAACGACCTGCTTTTAGATATAAAGCTGATGGAAGAGCGATATCTCTTCGAAAATGAAATGATGCAAGCCGTATCCAAGGGTCAACTGCATAAAAGCGCTTTTTTTATGAGCAGCGTCTCTTCCGTGCCCTTTGAAAAGCGGCTGGATGATCCTTTGCGCAATCTGAAGAATTACAGCATTATTATGAATACCCTTCTGCGCAAGGCGGCAGAAAGCGGAGGGGTACACCCGATCCATCTCAACGAGATGTCCTCCTCCTTTGCGGCAAAGATCGAAAACCTTTCCTCGGTGGGAAACGTGCAAAAACTGATGACGGAGATGTTTCGCGCCTATTGCCTTTTGGTACGAAAGCACTCCACCGAAAAGCTTTCCGCCATCGTCCAAAAGACAGTCCTTCTCATTGATGCGGATCTTTCCGCAAACCTCAGTCTCAGCACCTTGGCAGAAGCGCAAAATATCAGTGCGGGCTATCTTTCCGGTCTTTTTAAAAAAGAGATGGGCAAGACTGTTACCGCCTATATCAACGAGCAGAGGATGAAGCTGGCTATGCATCTCTTGGGAGCCACCCGTCTGCAGATCCAGACCGTCGCCCAGCATTGCGGTATTTTAGATGTGCAGTATTTTTCAAAGCTTTTCAAAAAGCATACGGGTAAGACACCCAAAGAATACAGAATGAAATCAAAAATGGAAGGTTCAAGATGAACCTTCCATTTTAATATTCTTTATAGTGCAGCTTTGATGGCGGCAAGAAGATCGTCAAACTCTTCAAACGCCTCAAGCTCGGGATGCTCCGCCTTGATGGCGTCGGTACTGCGGAACAAAAAGCCCGCTTTACTTGCCTCGATCATTCCGAGATCGTTATGACTATCCCCTGCTGCGATGGTCTCAAATCCGCAGGATTGCAGCGCTTTAACCGTTGTGTACTTGGATTTTTCGCACCGCATCTTATAGCCGGTGATGGCGCCGTCCTCCCCTACGATCAGTTCATTACAGAACAGAGTGGGATAGCCCAGTTTTTCCATCAAAGGCATTCCGAACTGGGTAAAGGTATCGCTGAGGATAATTACCTGAGTCTCCTTGCGCAGCGCGTCCAAAAACTCCTTGGCACCGGGCATCGGATCGATCTTGGCGATGGTCTTCTGAATCTCCTTCAGTCCCAAGCCGTGCTCCCGAAGGATATTCAAGCGATATTCCATCAATTTATTATAGTCAGGCTCGTCCCGAGTGGTTCTCTTTAACGCGGGGATGCCGCTGGCTTCCGCAAATGCGATCCAGATCTCCGGAACCAATACGCCTTCCATATCCAAGCAAACAACATTCATTTCTTCGTCCTCCATAGGAAAATATGTTTTATTTTATCGCATTTTGATCCGAGTTGCAAGGGGATTTTCAAGATTTTCTGCAATCGGCGCGGATAAACGGCTCTCGAATCTCCTTTGAGAGCAAAAGTCCGTACTTTTCAGGGCGGCGATAGGCGTTGCCGTGTACCTCTTCCTTGCGGTATTGCCGCAAAAGCGTCAGCGGAAAATCCACCACGTAAATGCCTTCCTCTTCCCCCGCCTCAAAAATCTTGATATCACGCGAGCCGGCCACTTCCGGGAGATAGACGATGCCGTCGAAAACCGAGGAATGACCGTTGCAATCGGGATGGGGCGCGGGATAATTACAGGTGGCGATCCCCACCATATTCTCAAAAGCCCGTCCCCTGAGCTGCGCCAACCGATTGAGCTCCATCGGGCAAGCGTTGGGCACCAAGATCAGTTCCGCGCCCTTCAGCATCAGAATGCGTGCGCTCTCCGGAAATTCCCGATCATAGCAGATCATCGCCCCCACCTTTACCTCTCCTTCGGCTGTATCCAGATCCGTCACGTAAAAGTCCTCACCGGGGGTTAACGCATATTCATCTCCGAAGTCGCAGGTATGGACCTTGGCATAGCGCAGGACTTCCTTGCCGTGGCGGTCAAAAAGAATCATCGTATTGCGCGGTTGAGGCTGATACTCCTCTAAGAAGGTGATACCGATGGCCATCTCCAATTCCTTCGCCAAACGCCCGAAAGCGGCGATAAATTCTCCGTCTGCAGGGATGGCGAGAGCGGCATCCACCGCATAGCCGCAGTTCCACATCTCGGGAAAAAGCGCAATATCCGCCCCTTGCGCTTTCGCCTTACGGCAGGCCGCCAAGCCCTTTTCCAAAGGATTTTCCGGCAATAATTGTAACAACGCGATTTTCATTTAAAGCTCCTTTTTCAAAACAACTTTCAGCTTACATCAAAAAAGCTTTCTGCAAGTTCAAAAGCGGCAGTTTGATCCAAACTGCCGCTTTATATTTACACATCAAATTCCTGCGGCTTTTCGCCCTTTTCAAAGTGATGCAGGATGGCTTGCACGATTCTGGGTGCCGCAGAGCCGTCACCATAGGGATTGACGGCGTGCGCCATCTCTTTATATGCCACATGGTCACGGAGCAGTGTATTTGCCATATCAAGGATCTGCTCCTCCTCTACGCCCGCCATTTTAACGGTTCCGTATTCCACCGCTTCGGGACGCTCGGTCTCGGTACGGAGCACCAGCACGGGTTTCCCCAAGGCGGGCGCCTCCTCCTGCAGACCGCCGCTATCGGTCATCACCATATAGCAACGCTCCATCAAATTATGCATATCAAATACATCCAGCGGCTCAATGAGGTGGATGCGGTCATTTCCACCTAAAATCTCCTCTGCCACCGAACGCACGGCGGGATTCAGGTGGACGGGGTATACCACCCGGACATCGGGATTCTCCTCCGCCATCCTTTTAACCGCGCGACAGATCTGCCGCAAAGGCTCACCGAGATTCTCTCTGCGGTGGGCAGTGAGCAACACGACCCGACCGGACTGCAAATCTATTTGGTTGAGGATGGGGTTTCGATAAGTATAATCCGATCGAACGGTCATCTTCAGAGCGTCGATGACGGTATTGCCGGTGATATAGACCTCACCCGCAGTGGACTCCTGGGTCAGATTGGCGGCATTTGCCTTGGTGGGAGCAAAATGAAGATCTGCCAACCGACTGATGAGGCAACGGTTCATCTCCTCCGGATAGGGAGAATATTTATCATAGGTGCGCAGACCCGCCTCCACGTGACCCACGGAGATTCCGGCGTAAAAGCCTGCCAGAGCACCTGCAAAGGCGGTGGTCGTATCGCCGTGGACGAGGATCAGATCGGGTTTTTGCTCTTTCAACAAAGCCTCCAGTCCCTCCAGAACACCGGAGGTGATGGTGGTAATGGTCTGGCTCGGCTTCATAATATCCAGATCAAAATCCGCTTTGACCTCAAAAGCATCCAGCACCTGCCGCAGCATCTCCCGATGCTGACCGGAAAGGCAAACGATGCTCTCCAGCTCCGAAGACTGCTCCAACGCCTTGACCACCGGCACCATTTTAATTGCCTCGGGGCGGGTCCCGAAAAAGGACATCACTTTAATCTTACTCACGGTTTTCCTCCTCCGATTGCTCCGCTTTTTTCTCCCGTCGATAAAGGATGAATGCGCCGATCATAATAAACACAAAGGCGGCGCCGATGATAATAAAGGATTTTGAAAAATCGTCCGTCGCCAAAAGGACGGCGCAAAAGCCCAAAATTGCCGCAATTCCGTAAAGGATGGCAACCGCCTGCTTTTGAGAAAAGCCGATGGCGATCAGTTTATGGTGAAGATGGGACTTATCCGCCTGCATAGGAGAATGACCGGTCAGCATCCGACGCCCTGCCGCAAAAAGCAGGTCGAAAATGGGCAAAAGGTACAAAAGGACCGGCACGAAAAATGCAACGATCGCATACGCCTTAAAGAGCCCCACAATGGAAAGGCACGCCAGCGAATAGCCGATAAACATCGCGCCTGTATCTCCCATAAAGATCTTGGCGGGATTTACATTATACGGTAAAAAGCCCATACAAGCTCCCGCAAGGGCTGCAGCGATCACCGCCACCTGCGGAGATTCCAGCAAAATCAAAATCGCCACGCAGCTGATGGTCATAATCGTAGACACCCCGCAGGCAAGACCGTCCAAGCCGTCGATGATATTGACCGCATTAAGGATTGCCAGAAGCCAGATGATGCTGACGGCTACCGACCAGCCCAAGGGCAACGGAAGATAAATGGTATCTCCAAAAAAGTTGGGTACCCACTCGATCCGCACGCCGCAGGCCACCGGGAGGGACACTGCCACCATCTGAACAATAAACTTATACAACGGCTTGAGTGCCAGCACGTCATCTGCCATTCCAAGTGCGACAATGACCATCGCACCCATCAGCATCCCATAGATCTTCAGGTCGATGAAATTAAAGGTGAACACCATCGTACTGACGAAAAAGCCCAGAAAGATCGCCATACCGCCCAGACGCGGGATGGGCTTTTTATGCATTCGTCTGGCGTCCTTAGGGACGTCGATGGCACCGATCTTTTTTGCCATTCGCTCGGCGAGGGGGGTACATAAAAAGCTCAAAAGCCCTGCTACCAGCCACGCCAGGACGATTACAAGATAATCAAACTTGGTCATATTTGATCTCCGTTTAACTTCCTAAAAACTTATCTCTTTACAAATCCGATCCGTTCGTGAACTCTCGCCAAGGTCTTGGCGGCAATCTCTCTCGCTTCGGCAGCACTACGGGTATAGACCTCCCGCAGGTAGCCGGGATCTGCCATCAGGCGGCGATACTCCTCCTGCAGAGGAGTCAGCTCGGCAATGATCGCCTCCGCCACAGCGGTCTTAAAGGTGCCGTAGCCCTGACCCTCGAACTGCTTGACTGCGTCCTCAATGGAGGTGCCGGTCATCGCACTATAGATGGTGAGAAGGTTATTCATTCCGTAGCGCCCCTCCTCAAAGGCAATGCGGTTTTCGGAATCGGTCACCGCACTCTTGCACTTTTTGAGGATCTTGGCAGGCTCATCAATGATACTGATATAGCTTTTGGGGTTGGGATCGGATTTGCTCATCTTCTTATCCGGCTGGGTGAGGCTCATAACCTTGGCACCCACGCTGGGGATATACCCTTCGGGGACGGTAAACAGTTCGGGGAAAATGCCGTTCATACGGGTAGCAATATTGCGCGCCAGCTCCAGATGCTGCTTCTGATCCACGCCCACCGGCACCAGATCGGTATCGTAAAGCAGGATGTCTGCCGCCATCAGCACCGGATAGTCAAAAAGACCTGCATTGATATTATCGGCATACCGCTTGGATTTATCCTTAAACTGGGTCATACGGGAAAGCTCGCCAAACATCGTATAGCAATTCAAAATCCAGGAAAGCTCGCAGTGCTCCGGCACGTGGCTTTGGATAAAGATCAGGTTCTTTTCGGGATCCACACCGCTGGCGATGATCATTGCCAAGGTAGAAAGGATCCGCTCGTGCAGCTCCTTGGGGTCCTGACGAACCGTGATGGCGTGAAGATCCACCACAGAAAAGATGCCCTTACCCTGGTCGCTGACCTTGCTCCAGTTGCGGACTGCTCCGATATAGTTGCCCAGAGTGATAATACCGCTGGGTTGAATTCCGCTGAAAATCGTCTTTTGCATATATAAAACCTCTTTTTTCATTTTCGAATATGATACCACAAATAAATCAACTTGACAACTACAAAAATAAATATTATTATATTAGGCGTGAAATTATGTACATAATAAGCAAGGAGAGATAAATTATGACTGTAAGAACAAGATTTGCTCCGTCCCCCACCGGCTATATGCACGTGGGCAACCTGCGGACTGCACTTTATACCTATCTCATCGCCCGCCAGAATGACGGTAAATTCATTCTGCGGATCGAAGATACCGATCAGGAACGGTATGTGGAAGGCGCGGTGGATCTCATCTATCGCACAATGAAGGAAACCGGTATGGATTGGGACGAGGGTCCCGATGTGGGCGGTGATTACGGTCCCTATATCCAAAGTGAGCGTCGGGGACTTTATATGGAATACGCCAAGATGCTGGTGGAAAAGGGTGCTGCTTACTACTGCTTCTGCGATAAGGAGCGGCTGGACGAGCTGAAGCTGATCCACTCCATCTCCAAGGTTCCTCATAAGTACGACGGGCATTGCCGCAATCTTTCCAAAGAGGAGATCGAGGAAAAGCTGGCAGCAGGCGTACCCTTCGTTATCCGTCAAAAAATCCCCACCGAAGGCACCACC
>JAZQAQ010000004.1:0-16029 GCA_045545255.1 Eubacteriales bacterium
CTTCGTCCAAGTTATATTCGCTTCGCGAGTTTCAAGGCGAATATAATATCACGAAAACCGATAGGTTTTCATATCACTTTTGCCGTTTGGCAAAAATATCACTGCAAACGATTCGTTTGCAATATCACTTTACAAGCCGAAAAAGGATTTATTGTTTTGGGCAGTTCGGTTTTACAGAATTTTTAAAGTATGTAACCCACTATGACACTTTCAAACAGAAAGTGTCAATTTTTATATAAAAAGAAAGTAGGGAGAACACTTCTTTACGAAGTGTCTCCCTAAGGGTCGCTTTTATTTCATTTAAGGTTTTTGATTTTTTATTCAAAATAGACCACTTGGAAAAGATAGTCGCCCAAGCCGAATTGTTCCAGCAGCAGAACAACGAGGAAAGGGATGATGACCACCAGCGGCAGGAAGAGCCACCAATAGAATTTATGAGGTTTGACGGTCTTTTTATATTCCATCTGTTCTTCGATGGAGAGATCGGCAAAGATTTCACCGCGGATCTGGCGGATGGTGGGGTTCAGACCGCGAAAGCCCTCCAGTTCATCCTCGTGGGCAATTTTGAGTTCGTGTTTTATTACGGAGATAAAGATCAGCCCGATGACTGCAGACAGCGGGAACGCCCACTGCCAATAGAGGACGGTGAAAAAGCAGGTATTGAGGGTGAGGGGCCACACCGTATTGGTGATCAGTGAGAGGGTGCCGCGGCGGACGGAGTTATTATATTTTTTAAAGAAAAACTCAAAGATACAATAGGCGACCAAAATACCCACCACAGTGGGGATGATCTTGCCGACGGATAATGGATCCATCCACGGGAGGATGGTATAATTTAAAGGTTCTTTTCCCAAGGGGAGTCACTCCTGTTACTTTGAAATTTTAAGGACAAGCTTTGCCTTATCCCAAAGGCGTCCCAACCGCTTGCGGCGGCTCATTTTATGCTTGAGGGCGCGGATCTTTTCTGCGTTTCCTGCAGGATCCTGTGCCAGTGCGAGGACTTCCTCACGGATGGCGGGGAACTGGGTCAGGAAGATGAGATCGGGCCAGACATTTTTACTGCTCGCCTTGGCGAAGGAGCTGGCACTGGGACCCCAGTGGTGGTCGTACTGCTCCTGCAGGGAGCTATACATCAAAGCGTCGAGCTCTTCGCGGGTATAGATTCCCGCGTCGATGGCCATCTGGACGATATCGGTGGCGGGGAGGAAGTTCAGACCGTGGATACTCAAGCGGAAGGTAGGCTCCAGCTTGGTGCAAAGCTCAAAGGTCTCCTTAAGGTGCTCCTCCTCTTCAAAGGGATGGCAGATCATCAGATCGTAGAAGACGACGGGCACCTTGCATTTTTGCAGGACACGGCTGGCTTCGATGATTTGTTCTTGAGTTTCGTGGCGGTGGAAGATCTCCTTGCGGATATAGGGGGAACCGCTTTGGATGCCCATTACCACCTGATGTAAGCCGGCGTCCACCAAGAGGGTCATAATATGCTCATTGACCATCAAGGGATGACCCCAGATACGGAAGGGGACGCCGATTTCTTCTTTATAGCGGCGGCAGAATTCCTCTACCCAGCCGTCCTCGGTGGAGAAGACCTCGTCCCAGAAATGGACGACCCGCAGGCGGGGGATGCGTTTTTTGGCTTCGATCAGCTCCGCCATTACACTGTCCACACTGCGGAAGCGGACGTATTTACCGCCCTTGCCTTGGTAGACCCGCTTCAGATTGACTGCGCTGCAATAGGAGCACATAAAGGGGCAACCGCGGGAGGCGGAAAGCTCATAGGAAAAGGCGCGGAGCTGGGGATCACCGTCGATGATCTTATCGTTGGTGATAAAATACATATTGTCGCCCCCGATGCAGGGGTAGCCGTATACGTCGATATCCTGCTGGAATTCGCCGATATCGTTGGAGATGAAGTTGCCGTCTCCATCCAGGTACGCCACAGCGTCCAGATGGTGCCAATCCTCGCCTGCCTCCAAAGCTTGCGCCAGCTTGACCATATTGATCTCGCCCTCGCCCCGCAGTACCAGATCGCAACCGCCTGTCCGCAGTGCGCGCTCGGTCTCCAAGGTGGCAAATACGCCGCCCCATACGCAGGGTACGTCAAAGCTCTCTTTGATCATTGCGGCGACTTTATCGCTTTCGGTGAGGTAGAGGGAGCTCATCACGCTCATACCGATGAAGAGGGGGTCTACCTTTTTGATCAGATCGCGCAAGAGGGCAATCTCCTGCTCGGTGGCAGGCTCGGGCACTGCGCTGTTGAACCGCTTGAAAAAGACGACGGTAGGCTCATAGCCCGCCTTGGTCAACGCATTGGCGAGATACCGCACGCCCAGTGCTTTTTCATTATAAAAACCGATCAAAACGACTCGTTTATTCATCTTCAACCTCCAAGATAATATAACAATATTATATCGTATAGATTGTTGATTTGCAAGAATTATTCTTCTTCAAAGATGGGTGCCGCCCGATACTTCATTGAGAGGTTTTCTCCCTCCACCGACCGCACGGTCCAGAAGAAGATGGGCGGACGAAAGACCGCCCTGCAAAGCCGAAAAGAGGGGTTTTGGTGGTCGCTCCATTGGTAGGCGATAAAGTCGGGTCTGGAAAGGGCGTTGATCAGGAGGTTCTTCAGCACGAAATTGATGAAGGGAGACACATTCCCCTCCTTGCGAACATTGCCCGCCAGTTGTCCTCTTGCGATCTCTTTGGCATAGCGACGAAACCAAAAGAGTACTCTTGGCTCAAAGGATTCGATGCAGTACGGTCCGTGGTAGCCTACCAACGCCTTGGCAAGGGCGGCGGAGAGGGCGTTCCAGTTGCCGTCCACCGCCTTCAGCTCAATGAGAAGGGGAACCTTGCCGTCGATCAGCGCAAAGACCTCCTCCAGAAGGGGGAGCTTTTCCTCGGTTCCCTCCAGCCGCAGGGCAGAGAGGGTGGACCAATCGCTTTTCTCGATGGTCAGGTCACTGCCGCAGGTGCGACGGAGGGTGTTGTCGTGCTCCACCACCAGCTTACCGTCCTTGGAAAGATGGACATCCAGCTCGATGCCAAAGCCCTGATCCCTTGCCAGCCGAAAGGCGAGGAGAGAATTTTCGGGCACCCCCTTGCGGATATCGTGGAGCCCGCGGTGGGCGTACCGATACTTTTGGAGGGTCTTAAGGGCTTGGGGGCGGTGCAGACGGGGCTTGATCATATAAAGCCAGCCCAAAAAGAGGGCGGCGATCAGAATAAGAAGAGGGATCATATCAATCCTCCGTATTAAAAACTTCCAGCCCGTCTGCGGGAGCATCGGGGCGATTATCGCCGTGGCGAACACAGAGCATGGTGAGAAATGCCAGAATCGAGAAGACCAGCGCATAGGGGAACATCACCCGATACCCCCAAGGCAGATAGGCAAAGAGATAGCCCGAGAGGATGGGGGTGAGGATCTGGGCAGACATAGAGAAGGTATAGTAAAGACCGGTATATTTACCCACGTCGCTGCCCTTGCTCATCTCCACCACCATCGGATAGGAATTGACGTTGGTGGCCGCCCAGCCGATGCCGATGACCGCCATAATGACATAGGCCATAAAGCTATAGTGGGGGAGGATAAAGCCGGTGAGGAAGGCGGACGCCATCAGTGCGACGCCGCCTAAGATCACCTTTTTCCGCCCGATCTTGGCGGAGATCTGACCCACCGGAATATAAGCGGCGGTGGCGACCAGCATTGCAATGATCATCATCGTGGCGCCGGTGCTCTGACTCTTGCCCCAGACCTCGTGGACATAGCGGGAGTAGGCGGTATTGACGGCGTTATACGCCATAAACCAGAGGGATACGGAGATCAGGATAAAGAAAAGACTGCGCTTGACCTCCTTGGGCATCGCCTGCTTTTCGCCTTTCTTGGAGACCGCCTCTTCCTCGGGGGGCATTTGCGCCACCAGCTTGTTTTCGTTGATGGTCAGACCCAGGATAATGGCGCAGACCACCATAATTCCCGCCACGATGGGGAAGACGATGGAATAATTCTTTAAAGAATGATCGGTGATGAGGGCGGCGATGATGAGATAGGTGAGGATCCCGCCCAGTGCGCCCATCAGGTTGATGACCGCGTTGCCCTTACTGCGCAGGGGCTTGGGGGTCACGTCCGGCATCAGTGCCACGGCGGGCGAACGGTAGGAGCTGACCACCACCAGAAGGACGCCCAGCACGATCATAAAGAAGATGAGATTTTTGGAAGTATTGGCAATAGGCACCAGCAGCATCAGTGCCGCACCCAGGCAGGAGCCTACGATGATAAAGGGCTTGCGTCTGCCAAAGGGGGTGCTGATCCGATCGGAGAGGGTGCCGAAAATGGGCAGCAGGAATACCGCCAATACGTTATCAATGGCCATAATATAGCCGCTGATATCGTCGGTAACGCCGAAGGTCTCCTTCAGCATCAAGGGGATGGCGTTATCGTAGAGCATATTAAAGGCAGAGATGGCCATAAACGCCAGACCTACTAAAAAAGTGCGTTTGTAATTTAACTTCATAGAGATTCAAACTCCTTTAATTTTTACTACTTTTATTTTAAAGGATGGCAAAGCGGTTGTCAACTAAAGCTTGGCAGCGGGAAAGATCCCCTCAGCAGTGATGGGCTCCTCCGAAAGCTCCCCTGCGATGATCCGCTCTGCTACCCGACTGCCGATCTCTTTTTCGATCAGCCGACGGACGGATCTTGCGCCGTAGCGACGATCCAGTCCTCTTGCCGCCGCCTCTTTTGCCACCTCTGCGTGGAAGGAGACCCGATGTCCCCGCAGGGCAAGGCGTGCCTCCAGCTCCTTGAGCTGAAGCGCGGCGATCTGCTCCAATGCAGAAAGCTCCAGCGGTCGAAAGACGAGAATTTCATCCAGTCGGTTCACAAATTCCGGACGAAAGCTTTTGGTCACCGCCCGTCGGACGGACTTATTGAGGTCGGCGGTGGCACTCTCGCCAAAGCCTAAAGGCTCCTCCTGCAGGGCGGCGGTGCCCAGATTGGAGGTGAGGATAATGATCGTATTACGGAAATCGGCGGTCTTACCCTGCCCGTCGGTCAGCCGTCCTTCGTCGAGAATGGCCAAAAGGAGATTGAGTACATCAGGGTGCGCCTTTTCGATCTCATCGAAAAGAAGGACCGAATAGGGATGGGTCCGCACCCGACTGACCAGCCCGCCCCCTTGATCGAAGCCGATATAGCCGGGAGGGGAGCCGATCAGCCGTGAGACGGAATGAGGCTCCATATATTCCCCCATATCATAGCGAATGAGGGCACTTTCCTTGCCGAAAAGCTCCTTTGCCAAAAGGCGGGCAAGACGGGTCTTGCCCACTCCGGTGGGACCGCAGAAAAGCAGGGTACAAGCAGGCTTTTCGGGATCGGAAACGCCGGTCTTGCTCCGTAAAAGGGCGGCGCAGAGGGTGTGGACCGCCTCCTCCTGACCGATCAACGCCCGGGACAGACGCTCCTCCAAGCCGCGATAGACCGAATCTCCCTCGGGGTCATCCTCCTTGAGGGGGACACCTGTTTTTTCTCCTACCAAAGCCGCAAGATCGGCGGCGGTCACCTCGCTCGGGGCGGGCGGTTCATTTTTCTCCTGCAGGATCTTTAGCTGGTCGAGCTCCTCCCGCAGCTCCAGCGCGGCAGAGATCTGCTTGGTTTTCAGCATCCGATCCAGCTCCATCTGCTTCTGCAGGATGCGGGAGCGATGATCCCGCACACCGGTGGCGTAGGTGCGCAGCTGCTCCCGCGCGCCCGCTTCGTCCAAAAGGTCGATAGCCTTATCCGGCAGAAAGCGATCCCCCATATACCGCTTGGAGAGACGGATGGCGGCGGTGAGGGTCTCGTCGGGGATGCGGACCGAATGATGCTCCTCCAGCCCTTGACGCAAGCCCTGCAGGATCTTCATCGTCTGCTCCTCGGACGGCTCCTCCACCATAATGGGCGCAAACCGTCGCTCTAATGCGCCGTCCTTTTCGATATGCTTGCGGTATTCCTCCAGCGTGGTGGCACCGATGACCTTGATCCGCCCTCTGGCGAGGGCGGGCTTTAAAATATTGGCGGCGTCGATGGCACCCTCCGCCGCTCCGGCACCCACCAAAATATGCATTTCATCAATAAAAAGCACCAGACGGGGATCCTTTTCCGCCTCGTCGATGAGGGCGCGCAGACGCTCTTCAAATTCACCGCGGTATTTGGTGCCTGCGATCATTGCGGTAAGATCCAGCATCTGGATCTGGATATCCCGCAGGGCGGCGGGCACCTGACCCAGCATAATGCGCTGTGCCAGTCCCTCCACGATGACTGTTTTTCCCACCCCCGGCTCTCCGATAAGGCAGGGGTTATTTTTATTGCGGCGTACCAGAACGCTCATCACCGCCTCCAGCTCCTTCTCCCGCCCGATGAGCGGGTGCGTCCTGCCCAATGCCCCCTCACGGGTAAGATTGACGGCGAATTTACTCATATTCTTGCCGGGACGGTTTTTATTCTTATCCGACTGGAGCGGAAATTCGAGGACCCCCATCCGCTCCTGCAGCTGCACCGCCAGCTTTTTCGGCTCGCAGCCCAGCTCGTTCATCATCCGCCAAGCCACCGCCTCCGGCGTCTCGCAGAGCGACATCAGCAGGTGATCGGTCCCCACCACCGAAAAGCCGTAGCGATGTGCCAGCTCTCCTGCGTGGGTAATGATCTGCTCCAGCCGCGGGGTCATATCGTTGATGGAGAGGAGGGTGGGAGATCCTCTCCCAATGAGGTTTTCTGTCTTTTTACGCACCTTATCTGCGGTCACACCCTTGGAGATCAGCAGTCGGGAGGCAACGCCGTCCGTCTCCTTTAATAAACCGAGCAGTAAATGCTCGCTACCCAGATAGGTATGCCCTAATTCCTCTGCCAGACTCAGACTGCGCTCTAATGCGTGGGCAGCCAGCTTTGAAAATCGTTCCATCATACACACGCTCCTTTGCTCCTATTGTTGACAAAGAAATCCAATTTCATTATATGATTGAAAAAAATCCCTTATTATGGTATTATTGGCGGTGGATATGATGAATTGTCAATAAGGAAGTGAGCAAAATGATCCATATTGTACTTTTAGAGCCGGAAATTCCGCAAAATACCGGCAATATCTCCCGCACCTGCGCCGCCACCGGCTGTGCACTGCATCTCATCGAGCCGCTGGGCTTTCGCATCGACGAAAAGGCTGTCCGTCGGGCGGGGCTGGATTATTGGCAGTATCTTAATCTGACCACCTATAAGAATTATGAAGAGTTTGAGCAGGCGACTGCGGGTAAGGGCAGAAAATATTATTGCACCACCAAGGGGAAAAATACCTATAGTGAGATCAATTATCAGACCGAGGAGGATATTTATTTCATCTTCGGTAAGGAGACGAAGGGACTGCCGGAGCGTATTTTGAAGCAGCATCCCGATGAATGTATACGCATCCCGATGATCGACGAGGCAAGGAGCCTGAATCTCTCCAATTCGGTGGCGATCATCGCCTATGAAGCCCTGCGGCAGCAGGATTTCGGCACACTGAAGCGGGAGGGCGAGCTGACGGGGCGTATAGATTAAGAAAAATCTGCCATACTCCTTTTAGGAGGTACGGTAGATGTTTACAATATTGTTGGTGGCGCAAGCATTTTCGCTGACAGGCGGTTATATCCAGACCCTCGCCCTCTCTTGGGTGGCGGCGGACGCGGGCGGCGGGCTATTCAGCCTCTCTGCCTATATGATCGCCTGCTATCTGCCCGTGGCAGTGCTTTCCTATCCCTTTGGGCGTTGGTTGGACCGCCGAGCGCAAAAGGGCTGGCTGCTTGCCTCCGAGGGTGCGCTGGCGGGACTTTCGTTGCTCTTATGGCAGATCGCGTTGAGGGGACGGCTGACCTTTCCCTTTTTGCTGGTATTCGGCGGGATCTGGGGGGGGGTACGCGCCTTTCAGACGCCCATCTATCAAAGCCTGCCCCGCAAGCTGGATAAAAACCTCTCCAAGGGCACCGCTCTTTTGACGGTCATCACTTATACGGCGCGGGGCTTGGGCCCGATTCTGGGCGGGCTTCTTTTTGCAAAATGGGGAGCGGTGGCACCGTTTTTGGTCAATTTTTGTTCCTTTATCCCCTCGCTGGCACTGCTTTGCTTTTTGAAGATCCCAAGATCCGAGGGGAGCCAAAAGCCACGGCTTCGCCCTTATCTTCCGCAGCTGGCAGAGATCTTTTTAGTCTCCTTTTTGGGGGTCAATTATAATGTGACCTTCGTCTCGCTGGTCAAGAAGGCGGGGCTGGGCAGCGCGTCCTACGGCATTGCACTGGGACTTTTGGGCGCAGGTGCATTGCTGGGCTTTTTTATAAAAATGAAGATAAAAAAGACCATCCCCACGCCGATTTTCGTGGCGGGGATGGGACTTTTGAATATTGCACTGGCGCTTTTGCCGCATATATGGTGGCAGGGCGTCTGTATCCTACTCTACGGCGTTTTGGACTTCGGCTTTTTCTCTGCCTCGGTCTACGCCCTCTCCCGCCGCGCGGAGAAGCAGGAGATCACCGCCGTGATGGGGCTTTATACGGTCGTAACGGTGGGCGCGATGCCCATCGGCGCATTGTTCTGGAGCTTTGTGTCGAAGGCGGTGGGCTTGAAAGCCGCCCTTTGCGGGTTGGGCGGCGGACTTTTACTTTTGAGTATGAAAGGATGGAAACGAAATGGAAAAGGTACTGAAAATTTTTGAGGCACTCGCTGCCATTCCCCACGGCTCGGGCAATACCAAGGCCATCAGCGATTACTGCGTGGAGTATGCCAAAAGCCGCGGCTTTGAGGTGTTGCAGGATGAATTGAATAACGTGGTGATCCGCGTTCCCGCCACCGCAGGCTATGAGGATCACGATACGGTGGTACTCCAAGGACACTTGGATATGGTTTGCGAAAAGAGTAAATCCAGTACCCATAATTTTGAAAAGGACGGACTGCAACTTCGCCGCGAGGGGGATTGGCTGATGGCGACGGATACCACCCTCGGCGGTGACGACGGTATCGCCATTGCCTACGCCCTTGCGCTTTTGGAGGAGGAGACCCCTCATCCCGCTCTGGAGCTTTTCTTTACGGTGGACGAGGAGACGGGGATGTACGGTGCCATCGGCTTTGATCCTGCTTGGATCAAGGGCCGCAAGCTTTTGAACATTGATTCGGAGGACGAGGGAGAGTTGACCGTTTCCGCCGCAGGAGGTGTGAACGTGGTCGGACGGCTGCCCTTGAAATGGGAGCGTTGCGCCGAGCCTGTTTACGAGATCAGAGTGAGCGGTCTGCAGGGCGGGCATAGCGGCGCGGAGATCCATCAGGGTCGCGCCAATGCCAATATCATTTTGGGGAAGATCCTTTCGGGTCTGGATTGCAGACTCATCAAATTAGAAGGCGGTCATAAAGCCAATGTGATCACCCCCGAGGGCGTTGCACTGGTGGCAATGGCAGAGCCGGTGGACGGCAAGGCGTTGACCGAGCTTTTCCGCCGTGAATACGGGGATCGGGATCCCGCGCTGACCGTCACCGTCACCACCGCCACCGCAAGCAAAATGCTGGAGAAGAGCTGCTCCGATCGTGCCATCGCGCTGCTTTCCGCCCTGCCGGACGGGGTGCAGAAGTGGAGCGAGGAGATCGAGGGCTTGGTGGAGACTTCTCTCAACTGCGGCATCATCAAGACCGACGAGGAATTTTTGACGGTGCTGACCTCTTTGCGCAGTATGAAAAATTCCGAGCGTGACGCCCTTATGCAGCGGGTATCCGTGCTGATGGAGCGGCACGGCGCAGTTTTGGAGACCAATAGCAGCTACCCTGCTTGGGAATATCTGGAGCAATCCTCCTTGAGAGAAACGGTCTGCCGTTGCTATAGGGAGGTTTACGGCAAGGAGATGAAGGTGCTTGCCATCCACGCAGGACTGGAATGCGGGCTTCTTTCCGAAAAACTCCCCGGTCTCGACTGCGTTTCTTTGGGACCCGATATGCGGGATATCCATTCCCCTCGGGAGCGTCTTTCCGTCTCCTCTGCAGAGCGAACCTGGAAGCTTTTGAAAGAAATACTGAAAGTGTTATAAGCAAACACGAATAATCCGCTCCCTTAAAATTCTTCGACCTTAAAATGTGCAGAATTTCAGAAGATTTTTGGTGCGGAGAAGTTTGCAAGGCTGACGCCTGCAAACCTTCGACAAGCCGAAAAGCACCGAAATTATGCCATTTTAGGCAGGTTCGGATAATTCGTGTTTGCTTAAGAAGGAGCTGTAAAAAACTTTCGTTTTTTTACAGCTCTTTTTGAGGGGATAGGAAAAAAGTCTGGAACGCAAAAAGTACCCTATAAAAAGAAAAAGTCGCAATATTGCGACTCTTTTTACATCCCCTTTTGATATAACAATATTTGTCTATAAAAAGAACGAATGCTGACTTGATTTTGAAGGAGGGATTTTATAAAATAAAGAAAAAAAGGGGGTTTTCCGATGATTAAAGTTTTGATTTATAATGAAAATTTAAGCGAGAAGAAAAAGGAAGCAACCAAAAAGTACTATCCCCGGGGGATCCACGGCGCCATCAAGGAGGCGATTGAGGGAGAGGACGTTATTTGCGAATGCGTCACTCTGGAGACGGTGGAAACGCTGACCCCGGAAAAGCTTGCAGAGACCGACGTCATCATCTGGTGGGGTCACTCCGGTAATACGCTGGTGCCGGATGAGATCGCAGAAAACGTCAAAAATGCGGTCCAGATGGGGATGGGCGCCATTTTCCTTCATTCCGCCCATTTTTCCAAGCCCTTTATGAAGCTGATGGGCTCTCCCTGTAACCTTACCTGGCGGGAGAATGGGGATTATGAGCTGGTCTGGGTCTGCAATCCTGCCCACCCCATTGCCCAGGGCATCGGTCGGTTTATCAAGATCGACCACGAAGAGACCTATGGAGAGCCTTTTGGCATTCCCCATCCCGATGAAATGGTCTTTATCGGCTCCTATGAGGGCGGTGAGGTCTTTCGTTCCGGCTGCTGCTGGCAGCGGGGGATGGGCAAGATCTTCTATTTCCAGCCCGGTCACGAGACCTATCCCATTTTCTACCAAAAAGAGATCATTCAGGTTTTGAGAAATGCGGTTCGCTGGGCGGCGCCCATCTGTCGAACCACCTCCTTGGGCGCACCCAAGGTCAAAAAACCGTTGGAGGAAGAATAAAATGAGCGAAAAGAAGATCGGTCGGAAGCTGCGCGTCGGATTTATCGGAACCGGAAAAAATGCCGCTTCCCATATAAAGGAATATTTGAAATGTGAGGATGCAGAGGTGGTCTGCGGCGCAGACCTGGTGCCCGGTAAGGCGGCGGCATTCTTTGAAAGATTCGGTGTGGAGGCAAAGAGCTTTACCGATTATCGGGAGATGATTGATACGATGGAGCTGGATGCCGTCTCCATCTGCGCCTATAACGCCAGCCACGCTGAATGCGCCATCTATGCCCTGGAGCATGGGGTCAACGTTCTCCTGGAGAAGCCGATGACCATTACTTTGGAGGAAGCCATCGAGGTGGTAAAGGCGGAAAAGAAGAGCGGAAAGCTTTTGACCATCGGCTTCCAGCCCCGATTCGACAGTAATATGCAGATGATCCGCAAGGTAATTCAGTCCGGGGTGTTGGGAAAGGTCTATTACGTCCAGACCGGCGGCGGACGGCGGAAAGGAATTCCCGCCCAGCGCTCCGATTCCTTTATTATGAAGGAGACTGCGGGGTTGGGTGCATTGGGAGATATCGGTTGCTATTCCCTGGATCTGGTGATGAATGCTCTGGGTCATCCCAAGCCACTCTCCGTTACCGGGCATACCACCGCTTATTTCGGCAAGGATCCCAATTACTATAGCGAGATGGGGCTGGAGGACTACGCCAAAAAATTCTCGGTAGACGACTTTGCATCGGCGTATATTCGGCTGGAGGACGATCTGATCATTGATTTCAGGATTTCCTGGGCGATGCATATGGATACCACCGGCGATACCCTTTTCCTGGGTACAAAAGGGGGTCTGCGGGTTCCCTCTACCGAATGCTGGAACGGAACCTTCAAGAAGCCGATGACCCTTTATCAGGAGGTGGCAGGCAAACCTGTCAGCGCAGAAATTCCCTTGGTAACGGATTGCCCCAATATCAAGGAGAGGAAGATCCGCTCCTTCCTGGATGCGGTACGGGAGGGGGGAAAGGCCCCCGTCCCCACCTCGGAGATCCTTTATAACCAGGCGATCCTCGATGGAATTGCCCGCTCCAGCGAATGCGGATGCGAGGTCAAGATCGAATTACCCGAACTATAAGAAAAAAATCCCTGTTGCGGAAGCCCGCAACAGGGATTTTTTGTTAATTTGTTCGGAATACGGTCCGAAATTCCTTTGGTGTCGTTTCGGTGACGGTGAGAAACGCGCGATTAAAGGAACGAATGGATCCAAAGCCGACCTCTTCTGAAATGTCGGCAATTTTCTTATCGCTGTTTTGCAATAGCCAGCGTGCCTGCCGAACCCGAAGAAGATTGATATATTCGCTGAAGCTCAGCTTCAATCTCTGATTAAGGAGATGGGAAACGTAGTATTTGCTCAGATGGACCTCTTTTGCAACGCTCTCCAGCGTCAGATCCTCGCAGAAATGATCCTGGCAAAATTCCATCAGTTGAAGCAGAGTACTGTTTTCCGTCCAGGGGGTCGGCTCCGTTTCGATAAGAGGGAGCAGCTCTGCCATCAGCAGGTGATAATATCCGGCAGCGGCGGTATTTTGGTTTTCTCCCGCTGCGGAAAAGATGCCGTCAATGAAAGCCCGGAGGGCTTCCCGGTCTTTCAGATCCAATACGTTGCAGACGGGGCGTAGCCCACGGAGGGGTGTTTCCAGCCGGTATAAAAGCTCCGGCGTGACCAGCATCACCCGGTAGTCGGCCTCCGTGATTTTTTTATAATAATGGATCTGCTGGGGGAAGGCGATAAAAAGCTCTCCCGGAGAGACGGTGACCACTTTATGATCCACGTGGGCATCAAAACTGCCGTGGGGCGAATAGATCAGCTCGATCTCATTATGGAAATGGGGCGCACCGGTCAGATCCTTTTTGGTTGAGCGGTAAAAGATGGGTCCCTTCGTTTCTAAGGCTGCGTTTCTCATAGCGTACCTCTTATTTAGGCAGTACTTTTTTTAAGATCAGATCCAGGGGATACCAAAGGAGGGCAGTCATTGCCACGTTGCCGATGCAATGGGGGATATCGAAGGGAATTCCACCTACGATATAGCCGATTCCCGCGCCCCAGCCGCCGGTGATAAAATAGGGGATGGAGCAAAGGGTGCCAAACGCCAGACCGTAGATTCCGGCGACGATCGACCAAAGGATCGGGTGACTCCATTTGCGTAAGGCTAATACAATGAGTACTAAAACTGGCCAAACATACAGATAGTTGATCCACCAGATGCCAAATCCGTAGATCAAGCCCTCCACCAGCACGAAAACCGCTACCGCGAGCATACTCTTTTTACCTAAATGGACCGTGGCAAGAATGATCAAAAAGGTGACCATTTCCACATTTGGAAGCCCCGCCAATGCCACCTGAAGGGCGATCATCAGCGCCGCAAAGACCGCAAGTGCCGTCAGCTCCCGAAGCTTAATAGCCGATTGTATAGGTTGCTTCATAGTGCTCCCCGTCTGCGATCGGCTGGGTATTCATCCCCACGGAAAGAGGGGTACCGTCCTTGGTGATATTCCACCAGCCTTGGTCCTTGCTCCAATCTGCGGTGACGCCGTCGATGGTGGTATACATCCCGTCCTCCGCATAGGTCACAAGTCCTTTTTCCACCAAGGCGTCCGCCAGGAACTTCGCATCCGTCTTGATGGAATGTTCCTTGGAGGTACCGTCTTGCAGGACGACCTCAAAAGTCAATGCTTTGCTTCCTGTCTCGGGCTTGGCAGAAAAGCCCTTCCAGAGAAACACAGCACCAACCAACAGTGCTACCAGTACAATTGCGCCGATTCCAATCAGCAGCTTTTGTTTCTTCATGGTTTTTTTCTCCTTATTAAATTATTGAAACCGATCAAATGCAGCGCAGCGCCGACCCTCCTTTCCTTTTTCTGCCTGAAAGAAAAAGAGAGCAGCGGCCATACATCGTGGCGGCTGTACCGATCCTCCGACGCCAAGTCTTTCGGCTGAGGGCTCAAACGGACCGCTCTCCTTCCCACATCCGAAGATGCAGTGGAATATGAGCCGAACCTCGCCCAACACGACGACGGGATCGCCGGGGAATTGCACCCCATTCCTTGTTCGTCGGAGTTGTTTCAATAGCTATTATAGAGGAGACGCGCCCTAAAAGCAAGGAAAATTTCTTGAAATTGACGCGGAAATATGATTAAATAATTATAGTAAGAGAAAAAGGGCGTTTGCTCTTGTCACCATACGATTTGAAAAAAGAAAGGATTAGGATATGAAACGCATTTTTTGCCTGATGATGGCGTTTTGTATGATTTTGATGATGATTCCTGCAGCGGTGGCGCAGGAAAGAGTGGCGTTCCGTCTGGAGTCGGAGCGGGGAGCGGTGGGAGACGAGGTCTCGGTCACCGTCAAGGTGGAAAATCTTCCTGCCAGCGCATCTTATGATATTATTTTGCAGTACGATCCCGCCGTTTTGGAGCCGACTGCATTTGAAAAGCAGGAGGCGGTGGGAATGGCGTCTGCCAATCTTGAGTATACCTATGAGGGGCAGGCGGCGGTGAAGGTCTCAGGTCTGAATATCAATGACCCCTCGGATGATCGCCCTGCGGCGGAAGGGAATGCCACCCTCTTTGCCTTTAAGTTCCGTATCCTTGCGGAGACGCCCGGTGATTTCGGCACCTTGGTCAAGACCGCCCGCGCCTATTTTGCCACTGCGCAGTTTCAGCAAAATCCCATCGACCGCATCTATAATACCTGCGTTCTGGTGGGGGATGATGCGGGGGATTCCACCGCGCAGGCGATCCTGATTATGCAGAAACTGATCGGGATGGAGGTTGAAGCCGATGCAGCATTGCTGGATCGGTCGGGAGACGGCGTGCTGACCATTGCCGATGCGGTGATCCTCTTGCGGGAGTTGAACGGACGGTACTAAAGAATAAAATTGGAAGATTTTTGCCATTCGGCAAAAATCTTCCATCATTATTATTTTTTCTTTGTTCTTTAAATAAGTGCGACGCCGGAGTCGCACTTTTTTCTTGCATTATCTTTGGTTCTATTATATAATTACTATATATAAGTATCTTACTAAAGGAGACTATAAAATGGCAGATAAAAAGGATGCTTTGGCGAAAGCATTAGAGCAAATTGAAAAACAGTTTGGTGCAGGCGCGGTAATGAAACTGGGCGATAATGCCCATATGAACGTAGGCGTGATTCCCACCGGCTCCCTTTCTTTGGACTTGGCGCTGGGTATCGGCGGTGTCCCCAAGGGACGAATCGTGGAGATCTACGGACCGGAATCCTCCGGTAAGACCACCGTTGCGCTGCATATTGCAGCCGAGACGCAGAAGGCAGGCGGTACTGTCGCATTTATCGACGCAGAGCACGCCTTGGATCCCGTCTATGCTGCTGCATTGGGTGTGGATGTGGATAACCTTTTGGTCTCCCAGCCCGACCACGGTGAGCAGGCTCTGGAGATCACCGAGCAGTTGGTACGCTCCGGTGCCATTGATCTGGTGGTAGTAGACTCGGTTGCTGCGCTGACCCCCCGCTCAGAGATCGAGGGCGAGATGGGCGATTCCCATGTGGGTCTGCAGGCGCGCCTGATGAGCCAGGCACTCCGAAAGCTGACCGGCGTTTTGGCAAAGACCAACTGCGTCGCCATCTTCATCAACCAGTTGAGAATGAAGATCGGCGTGATGTACGGTAATCCCGAGACCACCACCGGCGGTAACGCTTTGAAGTTCTATTCCTCCGTCCGTATCGACGTCCGCCGCACCGAGACCCTCAAGGTTGGCGGTGAGATGGTGGGTAGCGCGACCAAGGGTAAGATCGTTAAGAATAAGGTGGCACCCCCCTTCAAGACG
>JAZQAQ010000005.1:0-4191 GCA_045545255.1 Eubacteriales bacterium
CATGGCTACGATCCGACTTCCTCGCTTGAGTCTGATCCAAAAGACGCTCACCGTAAGGAGGATTGGTAATCACCATTCCGCGGGGCGTATCCAATGAGAAATCCTTCACCTCACGCGGAGTGAAGGTCAGGCAATCCGCAACCCCTGCACGCTTGGCGTTATCCAATGCAATGGCGGTCATTTTAGGATCAATATCAAAACCAAATCCACGGAAAGGAATGTCCTTTTTGGCTTGAGAACGCGCTGCTTTACGGCGTTCCTGCCAAAGGGCGCGGGGCAAAGAGTCCCAATTCTCTGCCGCAAAACCTCTGCCGATACCCGGTGCCATATTACGCGCCAGCATTGCTCCCTCGATCAGGAGAGTACCGCTTCCGCAAAAGGGGTCGTAGAGCATCGTATCGGGATAGGGTCTCGCCAGCATACAAAGAGCAGCACCCAAGGTCTCGCGAATGGGCGCAGGCTGCGCCGCAGGTCGGTAACCCCGCTTATGAAGGGCAAGTCCCGAGGTATCGATCATCAGCACCGCCCGATCTTTAAAGATCGAAAAACGGACGCTGTACAGCGCACCATCCTCAACGAAGATCTCGCGTTTATAGCATTTCTCCAGCCGACGGACGATCGCTTTTTTTACGATAGACTGGCAGTCGGGAATGCTATGCAGCTTGGAATTCAAGGCGTGACCTTTAACGGGGAAGCGTCCGTTTTCGGGAATCCATTTTTCCCAAGGGAGCGCACGAACCCCTTCAAACAATTCATCAAAGGTACGGGCGGGAAACTCCCCCAGTACGATCTCCACCCGCTGACCGGTACGAAGCCAGAGATTGGCATCCACCACGGTCTCACGGCTGCCGCTGAAAAAGATGCGCCCGTTCTCCGTGATAATATTTTGAGCACCGATGCCTTTCAGCTCCTGCGCAACAAGTGCCTCCAGACCAAAAAGACAGGGCACACAGCATTTAATCTGTTCCATAAACATCCTCATTTCCATATAATACAGAAATTATAGCATAACAAACGAAAAAATGAAACCTTTTTATTGCAATTCAGAGATTAAAAAACTATAATAAAACTATGAAGATTTATACTTTTAACGATTATTGTAAAGACCGATTCGGCGAAAAGCTTTATAAGCTTTCGTTGGATGGAGGATTTTCCTGCCCCAATCGCAAAAGCCGCACCGAGGGCGGCTGCGCCTTCTGCGCGGGAGGCAGCGGATTTTTTACCGCTGACGAGATTGATAAAGCCAAGGAGCAGGTCTCTAAAAAATACAAAGGCGAGCGATACATCGCCTACTTCCAAAGCTATACCTGCACTTATGCCGCGGCTGAAGAACTTGAGGCGCTCTACTCCCCCGTTTTAGACCGCGCAGACATCGCTGCTCTCGCCATCGGCACACGCCCGGATTGTCTCCCCGAGGATGTGGTGGCATTGCTGGGCAAGCTTTCCGAGAAAAAACCGCTCTTTATTGAGCTGGGATTGCAGACTGCAAGCGATAAGACTGCAGATGCCTTTCATCGCGGCTACCCTACCGCCTGCTTTTACGAGGCAGTTAAAAGGCTTAAGCGGTATCCGAACATCCATATCGTCGTGCACCTGATGATCGGGTTGCCCGATGAAGGGGAAAAGGAACTTTTAGAGAGTGTGGAGGCGGTCAACCGCTCCGGAGCAGACGGCGTAAAATTCCACCTGCTCCATATTTTAAAAAATACATCTTATGAAGCACTTTATCGTGAAGGAAAAATCAGCCCGCTCACCTTGGAGCAATACGCCGACCTGCTGATCAAAGCACTCCGTGCCCTCAAGCCCGGGACGGTCATCCACCGCATTACGGGAGACGGTCCCAAGAAAATCTTGATTGCGCCCTTATGGAGCGGAGATAAAAAACGGGTACTGAATTATTTGAACAAAAGAATACAAGAAGCATAAAATGCTCTGTGCTGTTCGCACAGAGCATTTTTTAAGCCTTGAACATACGCGCCGCATTTACCGCAGTTTTCCAGCGTACCATCAGAGCATCCGCTTCCGCTCGATCAATAGCGGGCTGCCAACGATTGCGGATCGGTGTCTTGGCGATCAACTCTTCCGTATCGCTCCAAAAGCCTGCGGCAAGCCCCGCCAGAAAAGCAGCACCGAGAGCAGTGCTCTCGCTGATCATCGGGCGGCAGACCTCCGCCTGCAGCAGATCTGCCTGAAACTGCATCAAAACGGGATTGGCGGTAGCACCGCCATCCACCTTCAAGCAGGTAATCGACGTGCCCAACGCTTTTTCCATCTCCTTGAGAACATCGGCGGTCTGATAAGCGATGGAATCCAAGCAGGCGCGGATCAAATGATTACGATTCGTGCCGCGGGTCATTCCAAAAACAGAGCCGCGCGCTTCGCTATCCCAATAGGGCGCACCAAGACCTGTAAACGCCGGTACGACGATCACGCCGCCGCTATCCTTTACTTTAGCGGCAAAATAAGCACTGTCTGCCGACTCATTGATCAGTTTCAATTCATCCCGCAGCCATTGCACCACCGCACCGCCGATAAAGACACTCCCTTCCAGGCAATAGCAAGGAGTACCGTCTGCTCCCGCGCCGAGGGTCACCAAAAGACCGCTTTCCTTGGGATCAGGTGCAGCCTTCCCCATATTCATCAGCGCAAAGCAACCGGTGCCGTAAGTAGATTTAAGGTCGCCTGCAGAAAAACCGCACTGCCCGAAAAGAGCCGCCTGCTGATCTCCTGCTACCCCCAAGATGGGAACCGAATCACCCATCACCTCTGCCATTCCGAAATCTCCGGAGGATGGGCGCACCTGCGGCAACATACATTCAGGGATCCCCAAAAGATTTAAAAGATGTGCATCCCAGCACTTTTTATGAATATCGTAAAGCATCGTACGGGATGCATTGGTATAATCGGTGGCGTGCACCTTCCCGCCCGTCAGCTTCCAGATAAGATAGGTATCCACCGTACCGAAAAGCAGCTCCCCCGCCTGCGCCCGTTCCATTGCGCCGTCCACGTGATGCAAAATCCAATGAAGCTTGGTGGCTGAAAAATAAGGATCGCAGACCAAGCCGGTCGTACTTCGGATATAATCTCCCTCCCGCTCGGATAGCTCCTTACAAAAATCGGCGGTACGGCGGCATTGCCATACGATCGCATTGCAGACAGGCTCCCCCGTCTGCTTATCCCACACAATGGTCGTTTCCCGCTGATTGGTAATGCCGATACCGACGATCTCTGCGGGAGAGACTCCGCCGGTCAGCAATGCCTCGGTCAGGACACCATACTGCGTGACCCAGATATCCAAGGGACGCTGCTCTACCCAGCCGGGCTTTGGATAAAAGATCTGAAATTCCTTTTGGGCGACCGATACGATATTCAGATCCCCATCAAAAATAATGCACCGAGAGCTGGTAGTGCCCTGATCCAGGGCAACGATATATTTCTTTTCCATAGGATCGCTCCTTTCGTTATTTCAATCATATCATAAAATCACCTCCTTTTCAACCGAAAAAGGATTGACATTCGAGGGATTTCGTGGTAAACTGAATTTAAACAAAACCTGCCTTCTCTGACGGTTAAGCGTGGAGTACCACGGTGAGAATCCAGGAATACAATGCCGACCGTCTGGGCAGCATACGCTTTTTGAAGTGTATGCTTTTTTTATTGGGAGGAATTAAAATGAACAAGCAATGGGAAGGTTTTCGCGCCGGCGTATGGCAGACGGAGATCAACGTACGAGACTTTATTCAAAAAAACTACACCCCTTACGAGGGAGACGAAAGCTTTTTGGCTCCCGCAACTCCCCGTACTCAAAAAGTCCTCGCGACCTTTGAAGCGCTTTTGGCGGAGGAGCAAAGAAAAGGCGGTGTGCTGGATGTCGATACCGAGACAGTCAGCTCCCTGACCAGCTATCAACCCGGTTATCTGGACAAAGAAAACGAACTGATCGTAGGTCTGCAGACCGATGCACCCTTAAAGCGCGGAGTCAATCCCTTCGGCGGCATCAATATGACCCGCAAGGCCTGCAAGGCATACGGCTATACCCTCTCCCAAAAAGTGGAAGAAGAGTTCCAATATGGCACCACCCATAACGATGGCGTTTTCCGCGTCTATAACCAAGCCATCCGCAAGGCGCGCCATAGCGGCATCATCACCGGTCTGCGCGACGCCTGCGGCAGAGGTCGAATCATCGGAGAT
>JAZQAQ010000006.1:0-9698 GCA_045545255.1 Eubacteriales bacterium
CGGTGATGGTAAAGATGGGGGCCTCCAAGCCGACGCTGATCGCCAGCTCCTTCAATGCCTGCAGATGGTCGGCATTATCCAGCATCTCATTATCGATCTGCATAATGACAATGTTTCCGCCGTTTTTATATAAATAAGGATGAACCTGCTCATAGACCTTTTCATACCAGATCTTTACCTTTGCCAGGTTCTTGGGATCGTTGGTTCTCCATTTATACTCTCCGGACTGGACGATCCAGGGCGCCAAGCCGCCGCAAAGATGCTCGGAGGTGACCCAGGGGCCGATTCGCAGAGAGACCATCATATCGTGCTTATGGCACATCTCCAGAAAATAGCGGATATCCTTATCACCGGTAAAATCAAACTTTCCCTCTTCGAATTCGTGAACACACCAAAAAAGGTAGGTAGACACCGTCGTGAGACCGGCGGCCTTCATCTTGATGATCCGATCCTCCCAATGGGCTCTGCGGGTTCGGGTCACCGGCATCTCACCTGCAATGGGATGAAAGGGCTTTCCGTCCCGCGTGAGATAAAGGTTATTGGCGTAGATCTCCACCCCTTGCGGGTTTTTGCCGCCCATACGGAATTTGCCCTCCACCTTTTCAACGTATCTGGGTTTTTCAAACTGATATACCATATGTGGGTGCTCCTTTAATTTATTTGATTTCATTTTACGGCAAAGCAACACCGGGAGCAACCTCGGAAATTCTTAAAAATTTACCAAAAATTCTCCCCGCTATTGACGAAAATTCTTAATATTGGTATGATATTCTTAAGGGGGCAGAGAAAATGCTTTACCAAAAATTGCTCGTTGGGGAAAAGCCCTACCACATCAGTAGCGGTTACCCCTCCGCCGGATTTGAAAACCACCGCCATCCGGAGGTGGAATTATACTACTGCGCAGAAGGAAATCATACCCTCCGTTTCGATCAGACCGACCGAGAGCTGACGTCCGGAAATCTCGCCGTCATCGGGGCAATGAACGCCCACGAAAGTTTAAAAAACGAGACCGGCAGTTGCCGGGTGCTGATGGCAAAGGTGGGTCCGGTCTTCCTGGCAGAATATTTTGATGCACTGGAAGAACTCGCCCGAAATAATCCGGTCATTCAATTTATTCCCGGGCAGGACGATGCCGTCCTCTCCATTCTGCAAAAGCTGATCGAAATCTGTAATCAGGAGGATCCCATCGCCAAATTGGAGACCAAGGGTCTTTTATATCAGCTTTGCGCGGCACTGCTTCGCTATTTCGATGAGGTAGAGCAGGTAACGGACGTCGGGAACGAGCTTCGGGCAGTCCAAAAGGTGGAACTGGCACTGGGGATGATCTATGAGCAGTATCAGTCCGGAGTGACGGTGGAGCAGGCAGCAACCCTCTGCGGCTATAGCAAAAGCAGCTTTTGCCGTGTATTCAAACGCATTACGGGCAGCTCCTTCCATCAGGTGCTCAACGCCCACCGTATCGAAATCGCTTGTGCTCTTTTGAAAAAGACCGACAGCTCGGTAGAAGAGATCGCCGAGGAGGTAGGCTTTACCGATACCAAAAGCTTCTGCCGTGTCTTTAAAAAAGCAAAAGGAGTCTCTGCGGGTCAGTATCGGAGAAATAGTTCGCTATTGTAAAATATCGTTTTTTATGTTATAATATCCACAATATGACATAATGATCGTTATTCTGTATAAAAAGGAGTCTTTTTAATGAAAAAAAGAATTTTAGCCATCCTGCTCATTGCCGTGTTGCTCCTTTGCAGCGGCTGCCATAAAGCAACCCTGGAGGACTATAAGCTCTTCCGCTCCACCCCGCTGGGCTTTTCGATGGAGTATCCCAATTTCTGGACCAAATCTGCCGATAACGCCGAGGGTCTGGTCGTCTTTCTGACCCCCGCCGAGGGCTATAGCGACGACTATAACGAATCAGTCTCCGTCCGTCGGTTTAAATTGGATATCGAGGGCGAAAATGCGTATAATGACTATGTGAACGGCTATGTGGCCGATCTGGAAAAGACCCTGAAAAACTATAAGCTGGTCTCCGAGCGGGAAACTACGCTGGGCGGACTGCCTGCCTATCAGATCGTCTATGAAAGCACCTCCGGCGATCAATCTGAGAGCAAAAGCAATACCGCAGAGCTGCGGTTTATGCAGATCTTCGTGCAGAAGGAAGAGCATATCTATGTGGTCTCCTATATGGCAGAGTTCAGCAGCTACAGTTATTTTCTTACCTATGCGGAGAAGATGATCTCCACCTTTAAATTCCTTTGAGATGATCAAGGGAAGCATCAGTAAAAAAGTCAAAGAGCGGGATCTTGCCATCTATCGCTGCATCTGCGCGCAGGTGCGGGAGGAGGGAAGATTTCCCACGGTGCGGGAAGTGATGGCTTCGCTTGCCATCCCATCCTCCAGTATGGTTGCCGCCTCCCTTGAGCGGCTGGAGGAGCAAGGGCTCATCCTGCGGGAAGGGCGGCGCAGAAGTCTGCCGGGTACTGCGGGGAGCATCCCCGTCCCCATTTTAGGCACCATCGCTGCGGGAGAGCCGCTGATGGCGGCAGAGCATATTGAGGGGTATCTGCAGGTCCGCCCCGAGCTTGCCGCACGCCGCGACCTTTTCGCCCTCCGCGTACGGGGCGACAGTATGATCAACGCAGGAATTTTAGACGGCGATACCGTCCTTTTGGAGCAGACCGATACCGTAGACGACGGCGAGATCGCCGCAGTCTGGCTGGAGGATGCAGCCACCGTTAAGCGGGTCTATCGGGAGGTGGGACGCATCCGACTCCAGCCCGAGAACGAGCGGCTGCAGCCCATCTACACAAAGGATTGCAGAATTTTGGGAAAGGTGATCGGTTTGGTGAGAAGCTATGAATGACCTCAACGTCGGCGCGGTGCTTGCCCGCCATAACCTTTCCACAGCGAAAAGCTTGGGTCAGAATTTCCTGCGCGACGGGGGCGTTTTGCAAAGCATTGCAGATGCCGCCTGCCCTGCCAAAAATATCTTGGAGATCGGCGCGGGCATCGGATCGCTCACATCCCTTTTATGCAAGGGCGCGGAGCGGGTCGTCACAGTGGAGATCGACCGCAAGCTGGAGCCCCTTTTAAAAGAAGAGGTGCCCTTTGAAAACCATACCTTCCTTTGGGAGGATATCTTAAAATGCGATCTGCCCTCCGCCTTCGGCGGGGAGCCGTACACCGTTGTGGGCAACCTGCCCTACTATATCACCACCGACATTCTCCTCCTGCTATTGAAAAACAGTACCGCTTGGGACAAGGCGGTACTGATGGTACAGCGGGAGGTGGCGGAACGCCTTTTGGCGGGACCGGGCAGCAAGGAATACCGCGCCGCCTCGGTCATCACCCAGATCCTCTGCGAGGGAGAGCTGCTTTTTGAAGTACCGCCCCATTGCTTTTATCCGCCGCCCCACGTCCATAGCGCAGTTCTGCGGCTGACCCCCAAAAAGGATCTGCCCGATCCGGACGGTTTGATCAAATTCGTTCAAGCGGCGTTTGCCGCAAGGCGCAAAAAGCTCGTCACCTCTGCTGCGCTGCAGCAATTGCTTCATATCGATAAAAACGGGATGATATCGTTGCTTTCCGCAGCGAGACTGTCGGAAAACAGCAGGGGAGAGACCTTTACTCCGGATGAATTTCTCCGACTGCACAATCTTGCACAAAAGATGAACGGATAATTTTGCAAACTTTAGCAAAAATAGGGATTGCAAAGGCAAAACATTGTAGGTTATAATTTTATTATAAATATTATTTTTAGGAAGGAATACCACCATGACCACCAAAAATCAAGCATTATTGACCTGGATCGACGAAATGGCTGCGATCACCAAGCCCGAGAAGATCGTCTGGATCGATGGCAGCGAGGCTCAGCTGGAAGAGCTGCGCGCCGAAGCCTGCTCCACCGGCGAGATCGAGAAGCTGAATCAGGAAAAGCTGCCCGGTTGCTACCTGCATCGCACCGATCCTCTGGACGTTGCCCGTGTAGAGGACCGCACCTTTATCTGCGCCAAGACCAAGAAAGAAGCAGGCCCCACCAATAACTGGATGGATCCTCAGGAAGCTTATAAGATGATGTACGGACTGTTTGACGGCGCAATGAAGGGCCGCACGATGTATGTCATCCCCTATAGTATGGGTGTCATCGGCTCTCCCTTCTCCAAGATCGGTATCGAGCTGACCGACAGCATCTACGTCGTATTGAATATGCACATTATGACCCGCATCGGTGCAAAGGTGCTGGAGTCCCTGGGTGACGGCGAGTTCGTCAAGGGTCTGCACTCCAGAGCGCAGATGGATGCCGAGAAGAAATATATTATGCATTTCCCCGAGGACAATACCATTATGTCCGTTAACTCCGGTTACGGCGGCAACGTTCTCTTGGGTAAAAAGTGCTTCGCTCTGCGTATCGCTTCCTATCTGGGTAAGAACGAGGGCTGGATGGCTGAGCATATGCTGATCCTGGGCGTTGAGAATCCCGAAGGCGAAGTGCGCTATATCTGCGCCGCTTTCCCCTCTGCCTGCGGTAAGACCAATCTGGCAATGCTGATCCCCCCCGAGTACTATGCCAAGAAGGGCTACAAAGTATGGTGCGTAGGTGATGATATCTCCTGGCTGCGCATCGGTGAGGACGGCCGCCTCTATGCAATGAACCCCGAGAACGGCTTCTTCGGCGTTGCTCCCGGTACCAACGAGAAGTCCAACCCCAACGCACTGGCTTCCACCCGTAAGGATACCATCTTCACCAACGTTTGCCACACTGCAGACAATACTGTATGGTGGGAAGGCTTGGATAAGAACCTGCCCGAAAACGCCATCGACTGGAAGGGTGCTCCCTGGGATCCCGCCAAGTTCAACAAAGCGGATAAGACCACCTGCGCTGCCCATCCCAACAGCCGCTTTACCGCTCCCGCAGAGAACTGCCCCTGCATCTCCAAGGAGTTCAATAACCCCAACGGTGTGCCCATCGACGCCATCGTATTCGGCGGCCGCCGCGCAAAGACGGCTCCTCTGGTATATCAGTCCTTTGACTGGAACCACGGCGTCTTCGTAGGCTCCATTATGGCTTCCGAGACCACCGCTGCTGCTGCAGGCGCAGTCGGCGTTGTTCGCCGCGATCCTATGGCTATGCTGCCCTTCTGCGGCTACAATATGGGCGACTACTTCGCTCACTGGATCGAAATGGGGAAAAAGATCCCCCACGCTCCCAAGATCTTCAACGTTAACTGGTTCCGTACCGACGATGAAGGCAACTTCATCTGGCCCGGCTTCGGCGATAACCTCCGCGTCCTGATGTGGATTCTGGATCGCTGCGCAGGCAAGGCTGATGCAGTTGAGACCGCCATCGGTTACCTGCCCAAGGCAGAGGACATCAATACCGAGGGTCTTGAGGGCATCACCACCGAGACCATCGCAGATCTTCTGTCTGTGGATAAGGATCTCTGGAAAGAGGATGTGGTCGGCATCAAGGAGTTCTACTCCAAGTTCGACGAATTCGACACTCTGCCCGCAGAGCTGAAGAAAGAGCTGGCTGATTTCGAAGCAAGACTCGACAAATAAGTCGCGCAAACCAACCGATATAATGAAAGCCTCCCGAAAAATTTCGGGAGGCTTTTTATTCTGTTTTAAAGAATAAAGAAGAAATAAAGAATAAGAAATAATAAATTCGGTGGATTTTTGCCCAGAGGCAAAAATCTTCCTTTTTTATTCTTTATTCTTTCTTCTTTATTATTTACTGATATACCGGAATTATAAAGTGAGCCTTGGCATTGGGATCGGCAAATGCACGCTTGAGGATGTTCGCCTCCTTCAAGGGTGCCTGCACGTCGGTCATATAGACCTTATTCTGAAATCCCGCAAAGCGGAAGAAGTACGGCGACTGCGCGCCTTGATCCAGATACTGATCCTTCACCCAGTTTGCACCCTCCACAATGGAGCGGAAGACGCTGTTCCAATTGCGATCCTTGGCATACGCCGCGCCTACAGTGGGATCGCTATCGTAGCATTTGATGCCGAAGAAGTTATAATACCCCTCATAACCCTCCACCGTACCCTTGGCAAAGCGAGAGGTACCGTAGCCGGACTCCAAGGCGGCGCGGCAGGCAACGTAATAGGGATTCATCATCAAGGAATCGGACGCCGCATTGAAATAGCGCACCGCATCTGCTTTGGAAATTGCTTTTTCATTGGTCCAGATAGCGGCGACGCCGTCATCCGTCCAGCAGGTCGGGTCATAGGTATCGATATCCAGCATCGCGAAGATCTTGTCCTCTGCCAGATAGTTCAGCGGATCGATATATTGCGCGTTGGCTTCACCGTATTTCTCCAACGCCTCCGCATAGGTCATCTCCACATCAACAAATTCAAAGCTCCAGTTGGGATGCGCCGCCTGCAAGGCTTCGATGGCGGATTTATACTGCTGCGGCATCTCCGTCTGCAGCCACTCCCAGCGCAGATAATTCTTATGGATATAGCCGATCCGCCCTTTATTGGTCTGATTGAGAAGCTGGACCTTGCACCAATCGCCCTCGGTCTTTAAGTAATAAACCCGCGCGTTATTGACCAGCGTGGTGATCACTGCCGAGGAGGTGGTGGGCGCTTCCCGCACGTTCACCGTATTGGTCACCCGCGCTCTGGCATAGGAATAATCTGCCGCCTCCGGATCGGTGAGGGCGAGGAGATACTCACGGGTAGAGCCATCGGGGAGGGTGGCGGTCAGGGTCACCTTTGCTCTGCCGCTGCCCAGCTTCAAGGGATCGCCGAGCTGATAGGCGGTATCCCGATAGGGATAATATGTGGCATACTGCTCCACCGAGACCGCAAGGGCGGTAAAGCCCTTAAAGCCCTCGATCCTGCAATCCGCAAAGCTTTGCGGCTGCACCAGATAGTAATCGGTATCCACATCGAAATCCAGCTCAAAGCCGCTGACGGTAATATCAAATTCCTTTTCGTCCTCATTCAGGCTGCGCAGCAACGTCACCGCGTCGGAAAGGCTGATCCTGCCGTTTCCATCCAGATCGGCATTTTCCGTATTCATTCCCGTTTCTTCGCCGATGATATGGCGCATAATCAAAATGACATCTGCCGAATCCAAAACGCCGTCGCTATTCACATCACCCGTTATCGCCGCGCCTGCATTGGCGCAAAAGGGCATCGCCGCCAGCAAAACCAAGATGGATATGAATGAAATAAACTTCCTTTTTATCATACAGCCTCTCCCTATAATAATCCGCACCGGTTTTAAAGAATAAATAATAATTTAGATGGCTTTTTTATTCTTTATTATTTTTCTGATAAATCTCATATTTCGTCGTTATTTTCCATTTTTCACCCACCGCAGTTTGATGATCGCGGGCATAGGCGAAATAGAGCTTATTATAAGCGGGGGTATTCTGCACCATAAAGCTCCGAGAGGCGGGAAAATCCCCCTCCACGCTCATCCTTGCAAAGAGCTTGGAACTCTCTCCCCAGATCTCTGCATAATGAAAATCTTTTTCACTTCCTGTCCCTGCGGAAATAGGGGTCTGATGACCGATTTTAGAGACATCATAGGCAGGGGACTCCCCGTTGACGGTCACCCAATCGGTGATTTGGATGCCCGCATCGGTGCTGTCGGCAGTGCGGCGGATGGGGAGCATCGCCATAAATGCTTTGGTAACAGGTACCGCCTTCTCCCAGTGCACCTCCTGCTCCAGCCGAAGCTGCCCCTCGGCAAAGCGATAACGCTTGATATGCCGTGCCAGCACCTCGTCCCTTGTGCCCTGGCAGATAAGGTCACTCTCCTGCAAAAAGGTACACTCTGTACCCCAAATGAATTGGGGTGCGTCAAGCGAAATGAGAGTGCCATCGACGGTCGCCTCCACACGGGTCAGCAGCTCATAGCCGTGGTAGCCGCCGTGAAAATCAGGGGTATCCTTCACCTGGATCGCCGCCTCCCATTCGCCACGGCTGACGATGGGGTAGGGGAGCGTCTGCTCCATCCCGTCGGCGGTCTTTTCATAAACATACGCCTCGTAAAGACGCCAAAGGTCTTGGTTCTGCCGAGTGCCGCCGTCGGTAAAGGGCTTGACCAAATGCGCCAGCCGATATTTAACATAGGTATTTCCCCGTCCCTTGGGATGGGATAGATAAAGATCGATTTGATCCTTTCCGATCTCCACCAGCAGCTTCATTGCCATATCATCCCGCTCCTTTTCGCTTTCTATATTTTATTATACTATATCCGTCTTGTATCTTCAAGTCAAAGATGCTATACTTAAGATTAACGAGTATTTTTAAGTGACACCCCAAATCTTTGATTTGGTTGGTGAAACTTATACACAGGAAATGTAGCAAAGACGAAAATCCACCCTTTAAATCGGGTTCGGATCATTCTTAAACAGAGGTGAAAAAAATGCTGTTTTTTAAACCAAAAGCACAAAAAGAGCTGGACTTCATTTTGGAGGAACTGAAAAATTTTCTCTCCAATAATTATAAAGACGCCGCCCACGACTGCCGTAAAATGCTGGGCGAAAAGACGGAAGAATACTATACCGAAGGTAAAATCAACCGCTCTCAATACAATAAGTATATGGAACTCTATAAAAAGTACACCAAAATGATGGAAAACTACCACCACTGATGAGAAAGGATCACGCTATGAACGATCGTCGTATTGCAACCGAATATGCCGCAACCCTTTATTCCAAGATCACCCCTGCCTTTCGCCACGACGGCAAGGCATCACGGGAGGCTTGGCAAAAGCCTGCTTTGGAAAAGCTCCGCGCCCTTTTGGGGATGGAGCGGATGGTGCCCGCAAAGGAGGACGGCTTTGCCATCCTGCGGGAGTTTGACACCCCCGACGGGCACGCCTTGAAATTTCAATTTCAAAGTGAGGAGGGGTATTTCGTCCCCTGCTATCTGCTGCTGCCCAAGGGAAGGGAAGAGGAAAACCTCCCCGTATGCATCTGCATTCAAGGTCATTCCTCGGGGATGCATAATTCCGTTGCTCTGCGGCAAGACGGCACGCCGATGGACGCGGAAGAGCGGAAAGCATTACGCAGCGGTGATCGGGATTTCGCCGTCCGCGCGGTGAAGGAAGGCTACGCCGCCTTCTGCATCGAGCAACGGTATATGGGGCAGGTCGGCACCTTTCGCGAGGGACCGGGCTGCGCCAAGGGCGTGCAGGCGATGGCGACCCTGATGCTGGGTCGATGCGCCATCGGCGAGCGGGTCTGGGACGTGATGCGGCTGATCGACCTCATCGAAAAGCGTTTTCCTCAATATGATACCGAAAATCTACTCTGCCTGGGCAATTCCGGCGGCGGGACCACCACCTTTTACGCCGCCTGTCTGGAGCCGCGTATCCGCCGTGCAGTCCCCTCCTGCGCCTTCTGCACCTTCCAAGATTCTATCGTAGATCTCCGCCACTGCGCCTGCAATTATATCCCCGACATCGCCTACCATTTCGATATGGGAGATCTTGCAGGTCTCATCGCACCCCGTACGCTGATCATCGTGCACGGAGATGCAGACGAGATCTTCCCCGACTTCGGCGTTCGCAAGGCATACGCGCAGGCAAAAGCAATGTTCGATTTCTTCGGAGGAGAGATCGCACTTGTTACCGGAAAGGGCGGGCACCGCTTTTATGCGGAGAAGGCATGGAATGCCATACGTCAACTAAACAAAGAATGAGCCGCTTTAGCGTGATACTCCAAGCGGAGTAT
>JAZQAQ010000007.1:0-5684 GCA_045545255.1 Eubacteriales bacterium
CAGCCTACGCATCACCGAGGTAACCAAAATAATACCAAGCGAGAGGGCGAGTGCCAGCTCGATGGTATGAACACCGTTGGATACGAACCCCTCGCTGCTTCCGGAAAGAGCAGAAGCCATCGTATAATACAGTCCGCTTCCCGGAATCAACGGAATCAAGGAAATAATAACAAAGGTCGTGGTAGGCGTTTTCAGCAGTCTTGCCAGCACCTCTGCATAAAGAGAAGACATTGCAGAGACCAGAAAATAGCGCACCGGCTCATTTTCCACCGCAAAGCCCAGCAAGAGAAAAGCCGCCCAAGAAAGCAGCCCGCCCAGTGCCGCAAGCCAAAGCTTTTTTCCTCGGATATGAAACAAGATGCCAAAGCCGAGGGTTCCCATAAAGGAGGTCAGCAATTGAATCAGTGCATCCATCATACGCCACCTCCCAGCAGGTAAACTGCGATGATATAGCCGGCGGCGATGGCAAATGCCAGCAGTACCGCCTCAATAGAGCGCAGAATACCGGTGATGACATCGCCGGTAAAAAGATCTCTCAGCGCATTGGTCAGACCGATACCTGGAATCAGCGACATAATATTGCCGATAATGATCTTATCCCCGGAGTCCACAAATCCCAGCCGCAGCGCGACGAGGGTCAAAAGGCAGGCGACAAAGGAGCAGAGGAAGCGATCCACCGCCTTATTAAGAGTGATCCGCTCGGTCAACTGTGCGATCCCGCCGACGATACCGCCGATCACAAGGGAGATCACCAATTCCTGCCAGCTATGCCCTCCGAAAAAGAGGGTGAAGGAACCGGCGATCCCTGCGAAAGAGAGCACCTTCAGCCAGCGGGGATAGTTTTTAATGGAGGCGATCCGCGCCATCTCCTGCTGCAGCACTGCCGCATCCGGCGTCTGCACAGTCGCGCGGCGCACCAGATCATTGAGCTCGTGGAGTCGGGTAAGATCGGTGCCGGTGCTTTCGATCCGGCAGGTCTGGGTAAGAAACTGCCGATCTTCGCTCTCCACGGTAACGATCATATTAGAGATGGTGGTATAGACATCCGCCCGCACTGCGCCGTATGCGCGGCACAAACGCTGGATACTCACCTCTACCCGATGCACCTCCGCACCGCTGACCAGCATCCGCTCCCCCAGTCGAATGATACAATTGAGGATTTCTTCTGTCATCATTTGTTGCGGCGACCGGTATTCTCCAGGAACTGACGGCAGTTATAGACAAAGTCGGTCTGGATGATATCAAAGCCGCGGTCAGCCAGCCAGCCCCAACCCTTTTCGGGGTCTTCCAGTACGGAAACATCGTCGTTATGATAAGCGGCGAGCACGGTACGATAGCTATAGACCAGCGCATTGACCCAAGCGATCTTGCCGTCCTTATGGAGCATATCAATATACTCCTTGCTGGCAACGGGTGCGTCCTCACGGTCAAAGAGTACCTCGGTACCGACGAAGTTGATATTACGGCTCTTCATTTCCTCATAGGTGGTATCGGTATCCCGCACGATGCTCATATAGTACAGATCGGGAGCGTAGGTCTCCACCGCATCCAGATACTCCGGCTTATTAAGGGACTTGACGAGGATCTGATCCTCCATCCCCAGCTTACGGATCATTTCAGAGATCTCCTTGGGATGATCCCAGAATTTATCAATATTGATGATGCACTTACCCTTCAGCATCCGCAGAGCCTCCTCCAGACGGGGGATGCACCACTCGGTACGGGTCATATCGCAGTTAGAAAGACGGAACTGCTCCACCATAGAGGCAGGAAAAGCCTTAATACGGTCGTTCATACGAAGGTGAACTTTTTCCATACGAGGATGCTGGATAAAAAGCTCTCCGTCTGCGCTGGCATCCACGTCCAGCTCCACGATATCCGCGCCGTAATTCAGTGCAAGCTGAAATGCCTGCAAAGAGTTGGGAGGGATATTTCCGCCGAAAGAGCCGCGATGGGCAACCAATAAAACCTTTTTCTCTTCTGCCATTTTCAGTAAGTTCATCTTAATTCCTCCAAGCCTTTTTTCAATATTTTTATACTCTGCTCCGCCGCTTTTGCAGCAAAAGCAGGAAAATCCATCTTTGCATCGTCCGCCGCTCCGTCCGAGATGGCACGAAGCACCGCAAAGGGGGTCTCATTCACATAGCAGACCTGACCGATGGCCGCGCCTTCCATTTCGCAACAAGCGGCACCGAAGGTCTCTCGAATGAAGCTTCGTTTGGCATCGTCGGCAATAAACTGATCGCCGGATGCCACTCTGCCCCGCAGAGTCGGAATCTCCAGCGATGCCGCCGCCCGTTCAAAAGCGGTGATCATCCGCTCATCTGCGGGCAGCTCGATCTTATTGATCCCCGAAATCAGACCCACAGGATCCCCGATGGGCGAGGTATCCATATCGTGCTGAACCACATCCTTGCCGATCACCACGTTCAAGAGATGCAGCTGCGGATCCAACGCACCTGCCACACCGGTATTAACGATACAATCGGGACGGTAACAAAGGATCATCGCCTCGGCGCAGAGTGCGGCAAACACCTTTCCCACGCCGGAGGTGGCGACCACCACCTCAATTCCATTCCATTCGCCCTTGGAAAAGAGGATCCCGCTGACGGTTTTGGTCTCTTTATTTTTCAGCTCGCTGATGATGGCTTCCGTCTCCATCGACATCGCGCCGATAATTCCGATCATTTCAAAAAGTCCTCCTTCATAGGAAGTGTTTCAAGAATCGTAATGCCGTTCTTTGCAGCCAGTTTCTCCGCCATCGCCACCTCTTCCGGAATCATAATCTTTGAGGGACGGTGACTGTCGCTCCCCAGCACCGCAAGGCACTGCTCCTCCCCTGCGATCTTCCAAAAACGATCGTTGGGATAATCGTTGGGGGAATCTTTTTTATAACGATAGCCGCTAAGGTTGATCTCCAGCGGCGTGCCCGTTTCCCGCGCAGCTTTGCAAAGGCGGCGCATCTCTTGCGTGTAGTGCGCCTCATTGCCCCGATAAACCACGTTATCCGGATGGGCAACATACAAATACCGACCGGTTTTCATCGCCTCGATAACTTGATTAACATAGGTAGTCAGAAGGTCCTCCTGATCCACCTCGGTAACACGGGTGACGTGGTATTCGGTATCGTACTCATTATGGCAGTAGTGCTGACCGAGGATCAAATAATCCAAACCCGCAACACTACGGTATAATTCCAGATCCTGCTCATAAATAGCCGGATAATATTCCATCTCCAGACCGCAAAGGATCTCAATGCGATCTCCGTAGATCTTTTTTAATTTAGCGATGGTCTCCACATACTCCGCAAGCTGCTCCTTAAGCATCCGCGTGCTCTTGAATTCCTCGGGATAGCAATGGGGAGCGTGGTCGGCAAAGCCCAGCGTTTTTAAGCCGCACCGTATGGCCTCTTCCACATATTGCCACTCGCAACCGTAGGCGTGGTGGCAACGATAGGTATGGGCGTGATAGTTTGCTTTCATCATCTCTGTTCCTTTATTTCAAGAAGTCCGGTTTTAAAGGGAGCTCATCCACCGTCTTCAATCCGTATTTTTGCGCCATTGCCAGAAGCTCCGGCTCATCCTTCAGGTGGACGTCGGCGGGGCAATGAGCATCAATGCCGATAATGGCGGTGCAGTTCTCCTCCCCTGCCACCTCCCAAAAGAGAGGGTTGGGATAATGCTGTCCACCGCGGTAGCCCAGCATATTGATCTCCAAGGGCATTTTATAGGCATTTGTTGCACGGCAAAGACGGCGCATATGAGAGCGGTACAGTTCCGGATCTCCCACAAAGTATCTCAGATCCGGATGCCCTACGTAAAGAAACCGACCGGTCTCCATCCCGGCGATAAGCTGGTCCACGTATTTTGCCAGCGGCTCCTCCTCCGTCACAGGGTTGCGCATATGGATGCCGCTATCGTATTCATTATCATAAAAATGCTGACTGAGGATCATATACTGCACGCCGGGGGTTTCTCGCAGCATCTCCAGATACTGAGGAAAAAGATCCGGATAGTATTCCGTTTCCAGCCCACAGAGGATTTCGATCCGATCTCCGTAGAGGGCTCTCATCTTCTCCGCCATTTCGATATAATGGGGAAGCTGATCCGGGGTCATGCGTACCCGAGAGCGATAACCCTCCGGGAAGGGATACGGAGTATGATCGGCAAAGCCGAAGGTCTTGATCCCTGCCTCGATGGCCTTTTCCACATACTCCCACTCACTGCCATATGCGTGGTGGCATCGATAAGTATGGGTATGATAATTGGCTTTCATCCCAACTTCTCCTTCATCATTCGCTGTATTTTCTACATTTTAACATCATTTATAATAAAATACAAGTTGAAATGCACCTGTTTTCATAAAAAAACGCTTGAGGCACATCCAAAAGAATGTACCTCAAGCGGGTATTATTTTTATTCCTGCGGTTTATTCTCCGAATCGGGGATCGACTCCTCTGCGGGAGCAGTCTCCTCGGCGGAAGCAGGCTCCTCTGCGGGAGCGGTCTCCTCGGCAGCGTCCGTCTCTTCGGCTTGGGGCTCAAAGATGGCGGCAAACTCGGCACCGGTCAGATGCTCCTTCTCCAGCAGAAGCTCGGCAGTGATCCGTACCTCTTCGGCGTGCTCGGTCAAAATCCGCTCTGCTTCGGCATACGCCTCATCAATGATACTCTTGATCTCCTCATCGATCTTGGCGGCTACCTGCTCGGAGTAATCCCGATGGGTGGCGAAATCACGGCCCAAGAACACCTCATCGTTTTCACTGCCATACAGAATGGGTCCGATGCGGTCGCTCATACCGTATTTAGTGACCATCTGGCGTGCAATACCGGTAGCGCGCTGAATATCATTGGAAGCACCGGTAGAGATATCGTCCAGATAAAGCTTCTCACTGACCCGTCCGCCCAAGAGGCTGACGATCTCTTCGAACATTACGTTCTTCGTAGCATAAGAGAGATCCTCCTTCGGCAAGGAGAGGGTATAACCGCCCGCTCTGCCACGGGGGACAATGGAAATATCGTGGACAGGGTCTGCGGTCTCCAAAAAGCGGGAAACAACTGCGTGCCCTGCTTCGTGGAAGGCGGTCAGGCGGCGCTCTTTTTCCACCACCTTGCGGCTCTTCTTCTCGGGGCCTGCAATGACCTTCATTATAGACTCCTCAATTTCCTTCTGACCGATCAGCTTTTTGCTTCTGCGGGCAGCCAAAAGAGCAGCCTCATTGAGCAGGTTTTCGATATCTGCACCGGTAAAGCCGATGGTACCCTTGGCGATATCGCCGAAGTTGATATCCTCTTCAAACTGCTTGCCTCTTGCGTGGACCTTGAGGATTTCCTCCCGTCCGTTCTGATCGGGATAGCCCACATAGACCTGACGGTCAAACCGACCGGGACGAAGCAGAGCAGGATCCAGAATATCTGCACGGTTGGTGGCAGCCAGGACGATAATGCCTGCATTGGCACCGAAGCCGTCCATTTCTACCAGAAGCTGGTTGAGGGTCTGCTCACGCTCATCGTGACCGCCGCCCAGACCTGCACCTCTGCGGCGACCCACCGCATCGATCTCATCAATAAAGATAATGCAGGGGTTATTCTTTTTAGCTTCATCGAAAAGGTCGCGGACGCGGGACGCACCCACACCCACGTAAAGCTCCACGAAATCAGAGCCGGAAATGGAGAAGAAGGGGAC
>JAZQAQ010000008.1:0-6809 GCA_045545255.1 Eubacteriales bacterium
TGCCAACACACTCTCCATTGTACACCATTCATCATCCAAACGGTTTTCAATGGTATTTGCATATTTCTTTATGTCAGCAAAGTGGTTTCTGTTATATTCTTCACTCATTACGAGGCAGAAATATTTAATGTTTTCAAGATATTCAGAGTCAAAGTCTTTCTGCCAATCGAATGGAATATAGCAACCTTCAACAATTAAGTTCTGATTATTCTCAATAGCAGTTTTTATTATTTCACGGACAATCGGCCACAAGTATTCGGTTAATTCATTATCATCCATAGGGGTAAGTCCTGTGTTGCCGCTACGAATTAAACCCATTTTTAGATGGTCTATTGAAAGATAGGGGTATTTATATTTTTCAAGCAGTTTTTGAGCAAGTGCAGTTTTGCCCGTATGCGATGCTCCTGTAATTAAAATAATCATCTCAAACACCCCTACAAATACTTATTCATTGAACTGATTATATCATAAAATTTTGGATTTTTCCACCTGATATTGCTTTAATTTTGAATTTTTTACACCGAAATCTAAATCCACCCGTAATGGTGGCTGCAGACCTAACGCGACCAAAAAGAAAAATCCCCATTCCCGAATGGAAATATTGTTGACTTTTAATTTTTCGTTTGATATCATTAACCTGATATGATAAATATTTTTGCTAAAATGATACAAATGGAGAGCCTTGCAAATGGAACTTGGATTTAAAATTTATTTTGCCAAAAAAACAGTATATGTTTCAAAGGCATTGTTACTTGGCAAGAGCGACGGTGACACAACCGTTTATAAGACAAAGGTTGAGCACGTAAACGTCGAGTGGATACATACAAAATATGCAGGCGGCACGCTTGTTGATATGAAGGTAAGCGCGGACGTGCCGCTTGGCATATCGCGTATCGATAGCATTATTGTATCGGCAGACAAACCTGATGCCACAGACCACATTTCAGTTCTCGGCAGAGATACCACAAAAAGCGAAATCCGTTTCCCGCACGAGTTTGCGGTGGATACCGAGCACTGTGAAACCGCAATGGGTCTTTACAAAACCCTCGACACAAACGGTCTTATCGTGGCAGGCATTGCGCCTTTTAAAAATATCTGTCAGGCCGTTTCCGGAAAAGACGAGTCGGGCAACTTTACTTTCAGCGTAAAGACAGAGTATACCGAGGGTATGCTTGATTATACAGAGCTTGTAACGGAGCGTGCATATATTAACGAGGACACTACTATTTCGCATCTTTTTAAAGTTTATCGCGACCTTTTACCGCAGAGCACTTTCCCAATGCCCAAGCTTGTTGGCTGGAACACCTGGGATTATTATCTTGACAAGGTAAAGGCTGAGGATATTTTTGAAAACGTTGCGGCTCTCAAAGATATGCCGTTTGCAAACTTACTTGATTATATCGTAATCGACGACGGCTGGCAAAAAGGCTGGGGCGAGTGGACGGAAAATGACAAATTTGCCTGTGGCTTAAAAGCAGTTGCTGATGATATACGTAAAGCCGGATTTATACCGGGTATCTGGATGACACCTGTCGGTATCCGTGACGACGTTGCAATTTTTAAAGACCATCAGGATTGGCTATGCCGTGACGAAAAGGGTGACATTTTGTTCTCAATGGGACTTTACTATCTCGACCCCACACACCCCGAAGCAAAGCAGTTTATTCTTGATAACTACAAATATCAGTACGATGCGGGCTACCGCCTCTTTAAGATGGACTATGTTTCGCCGCTTCTTGAGGTTAAGAGCTTTTACGATAAAGACGCATCACCTTACGTCGTACTCGCACAACTTGTTGAAGACGTAAAGGCATATACAGGTCCCGATGCGGTTGTGCTCGGATGCTCGCTTCCGCTTGAGTGCGGTGCCGACATTGCACCGTCAATGCGTATCGGTCTTGATATACATAACCATTTCCCGCACGTTCGAGCAATCGCACGCTCGATTTCGTGGGCAAGCATTTACAATAATAAAATCACACGTGTTGACCCCGACTTCCTTATCGTTCGCGGCGAGGAAACGTCAAACGAGCCGCTTATCTGGAAAGGAAACAAGCGTAACGATTTCTATGCCCCGCCCAGAGCAAAGCAGACCGACAAGGACAGAATGAAACTCATCTGGCGCCACGGCGACCAGTTTAACGCGATTGAGGCTGAAACGTGGGCAAACCTCGTTGCAATCTCGGGCGGTAACATATTTTTATCTGACAGAATGTCGGTGCTCAACGAGCGCGGAATAAATATTATCGGAAACGCGTTCAAAATCGCAGGTGACAATCTCGAACCCGTATATCTTGCCGACGACTACCGTCAGCCGTCGCTGTGGAAGGGAGACCGCGCAGTCGTTATCGTAAACTGGGAAGAGATGCCAAGAACTATAACCGTTGGCGGTATTGATAAAGAGCTTGTTTCCGATAAACCCTTTACACAAAAAGGTGATAAGGTTACAGTAACCTTACTTCCTCACGAAAGCTTTGCGGCACTCTATAAATAAAAAATGAAAAATCCTCATTCCCGAATGGGAATGAGGATTTTTGGGTTGCGGAGGCAGGACTGCCGCTCTTTAAAGATGGCACATGATTTTTAGCCTTGATCAACAAGCCTTTGCAACATCGGCATTTCCGTCGCAAGCCTTTGTATGCTCGGTAACTGCCGTTTTGGGGCAGCCGCTACCCGCCTCGCGGCATCCGCCACCGGCCGCGCTTCGGCGTCGCGACAAGTTATTCGCCCAACTTTTTGCTTCGCAAAAGTCAGGCGAATAAGACCGAAGGCCGTAGGTTCAAGTCCACCAAGCCGACGCGACCAAAAAGAAAAATCCTCACTCCCGAATGGGAATGAGGATTTTTTGGTTGCGGAGGCAGGACTTGAACCTACGGCCTTCGGGTTATGAGGCCGACGAGCTACCAACTGCTCCACTCCGCGATATCTGATTTTGCTCGTCGGACTACGCCCGACGGCTTCCGTTTGCGGTGTCCCGAAATTTCTTTGAAATTTCGACCGCTGCACCCGCTAACCTGCTCGCTTCATCTGCCACCGGCAGCGCTCGCAGTCGCGACCAACTGCTCCACTCCGCGATATTTCTTAAGTGCCTATATAGTATAGCAATCTATTCTCGATTTGTCAACCCCTTTTTTAAAATCTCCTTTTAAGAAAGAAAAGAAATTTACAAAACATCTTGCAATCCGTGTATGAGACCCTTATAATAACTCTATACTATTATAGTCCATCGAGGAGAAAATATACATGCAGAACCTGGAAAATTGCCTGGTAGTAGGAGTTTCCTCCCGAGCGCTTTTCAACTTAGAGCGAGAGAACCGCATCTATGAGGAGCAGGGTGTGGACGCCTATGAGGAATACCAGCGTGCCCACGAGCAGGAGATTCTGCAGCCGGGCAGCGCATTTCAGCTTGTCAAGGCGTTGCAGCAGCTGAACCGCCCCGGTGAGGAGCGGAGAACCGAGATTATCATAATGTCCCGCAACAGCGCAGACACCAGCCTGCGGATCTTCAATTCTTTAAAATTCTACGGACTGGATGTCACACGCGCCGCACTGACCGGCGGCAAAGGGCTTGCCCCCTATCTCAAGGCATTCCAAACCGATCTTTTCCTTTCGGCAGACGAAGGAGATGTGCAGCAGGCGATTGACGGCGGGGTGGCGGCAGCCCGAATCTATACAGAGAATATTCCCGCCCCCGGTAAAGAGTTACGCCAGATCCGCATCGCCTTCGACGGCGACGCCGTCCTCTTTTCCGACGCTTCGGAGCAAATTTATCAGGAGCAGGGCATTGACGCTTTTCAGGCATATGAGGAGCAAAACGCACGCCAGCCCTTACCGGAAGGACCCTTTGCCAAATTCTTAAAGACCATCTCTCGCATCCAGCGTGAATTTCCCGCCGAGGAAAGTCCGATCCGAACCGCGCTGGTCACTGCGCGCAACGCCCCCGCCCACGAACGGGTGATCCGAACGCTGCGCGCCTGGGATGTACGGATTGATGAATCCTTCTTTATGGGCGGCGTACCTAAGACAGAGGTTTTGCAAGCCTTCGGTGCCCACATTTTTTTCGATGATCAAGCGGTTCACACCGATCGGGCGGCATCGGTCGTCCCCTCTGCAAAAGTCCCCTATAAAACGAAATCAACGAATGGAGAAAAATGAAAATGAACAAAAAATGGATTCTTTGGGGTAGCGTTGCAGGCGCAGTCCTTTTACTGCTGGCAACGGCGATCGTCCTCTTTTTTGCCAACAAATTTCATATTGACCTGAAGGTCAAGGGCGAAGACGTCACCATTGAATACGGCACTTCCTATACCGACGCAGGAGCGGAAGCAGTCTTAAAGGGTAAGCTTTTTATGAAAGAAGGAAAGCCGGTAGAGGTCACCACCCAAAACGATGTGGACACTGCCAAGATCGGCAGTTATAAGGTCATCTACACCGCAACCAAGTGGAAATGGACCGCCACCGCCGAACGAACGGTCAAAGTGGTGGATACCCAAGCCCCCACTCTTATCATCAACGGCGAGGAAAAGGTGACCGTCACCCGTGGCAAGGAATTTACAGACGATGGATGCACTGCCTCCGACGGATATGACGGTGATCTGACCGCTAAAGTAACGGTTAACGGCGAGGTGGACACCTCCAAAGCCGGCGAGTATAAATTAACCTACGAGGTCAAGGACAGCAGCGGCAACACTGCCACCGCCGAGCGGACGGTTACCGTCAAAGCCCCTGCGACCAAAAAGCCCACTACCTCTGTTACCATCACCGATAAAAATACGGTTATTCCCGATAAAAAGACCATCTATCTGACCTTTGACGACGGTCCGGGTGCTTATACCGCCAAGCTTTTGAATGTACTGGCAAAATACAACGCAAAAGCCACCTTCTTCGTCACAAACAAAGGAAGCTATAACAACCTGATCAGCCGTATGGCAGCGGAAGGTCACGCGGTAGGCATCCACACCGCATCCCATAATTACGACAAGATCTACGCCAGCGAAGAAGCCTTCTTTGCCGACCAGGAGATCGTCCAAAAGATCATCATTGAGCAGACCGGCAAGCCCACTAAACTGATGCGCTTCCCCGGCGGAAGTTCCAATACCATCAGCCGCTTCAATCCGGGCATTATGAGCCGCCTTGCGGTGGCGGTCACCGAGAAAGGAATGCGGTATTTCGACTGGAATGTTTCCAGCGGTGATACAGGCGAGACCGACTCCACCGCCCAGGTGGTCAAAAACATCAAAAACGGCATCTTAAGCAGCGGACGGTATGCAAACGTATTGCAACACGATATCAAAAGCTACAGCGTCAACGCTGTTGAAGAAATTCTCCAATGGGGCATTGAAAAGGGTTATACCTTTGCCGCTCTGGACGAGACCAGCCCCACCTGCCACCACGGCATTAATAACTAAACAATAAATGCGGAAGCAATTGCTTCCGCATTTTTATTTCACCTTTTCGAGCAACACCCTTCTTAAAGCAAGGGGTGAAAGCCCCGTTTCCTTTTTAATAAAAAAACTGAAATAATTGATGTTATTAAACCCGCAAAGCTCCGCGATCTCCTCCACGGTGTAATAATTCGACCGTAAAAGTTCCTTCGCATGGTGCAGTCGCAGAGCATTGATATACTTCAGGGGCGTCGTCCCGAACTCCGCTGTAAAGAGCCGTCTGAAATAGGTGTCGCTCATTCCGCAACGGGCGGCAAGATGCTCCACCGAGAGCTTTTCGTCGGTAAAATGCCCGTGAATGTAATCAAAGACCTCTGCCAGTCTTCCGCCGGAGGTTTTTTTCTCTGCCCATTCCTGCTCCATCTTGTAGAGGATCTTGTAAAAAAGCATCTTCGCTTGATGCTCGTACCCCACCTGTTTTTTCGACCAGATCTGGTGAAGCTCGGTGAACTGTTCCGCATAATACTGCGGATTATTCGGTCTGAACCGCAAAAAATCGTGCGGCAATTCCTCTTTAGCGGTAAAATGGATCACCAGAATCCTCCCCTGCTCCGCTTCTTTGCGAAACTCCAAGCCGGCAGGGGCAAAGGTAATTTCACCCTCCTTCACCGAGAGCAGTTCCCCATTAAAGAAAAAGGAGGCACCGCCCTTCAAGCGAAGGGATAAGGCGTGAAACCTTCTCGGCTCCGCCTTGGCGTTGACACGCTCCCATTCCAGCTCCAGCACTGTTAAAAGCTCGGCGGTAATTTCTGCTGTTTTGAAAAACATAACTTCTCACCCCGCATCACTATAACATATTTTTGATAGCATTGCAAGAAAACAGTTATGAAAATCGTAAAAAATGTTATGATTTTTGTATTTGAAATAGGAATACACCGTGTTATAATCAAATCAATAAGGAGGCTGATCACTATGAAAATATGTAAAACCATTGAGGAGGGTATTGCCTCGGTCATCGAGATGTACCGCTTCAATATCGATACCGAATGGCGTTATCTTCCTGCCGCAGAGGGAGACCTTTGCGATAAACTGATCTTAAACGGCGAGGAATACCCCTTCTTCTGGTGGCGGGGCGACACCCAGATTTCCGGTATGACCGGCTTGGCGCCGGAGCGCAAGCCCTGCAGCTTCAAGCTTAACCGCAGCGGTCCCAAGAGCGAGGGGCTGGATCGCCTGCTCTATCGGGAGCTGGATATTGCGGAGCAAATGTTGGGTGCTCCCATCAAAAAGGTAATGTGCTTTCATAATGAGCCCGCCCTCAATATGATCGCCACCACCGAAAAGGAGCAGGTGGCCATCTTTGAGTTGGCGGCGGTGCTGAACGACAATACCGTGGAGCAGGGACGCCACACCTATTGGGGATCA
>JAZQAQ010000009.1:0-2984 GCA_045545255.1 Eubacteriales bacterium
ATAAGAAAAACGGCTTTAAGATGGAGCATTTAGGCGACTACCCCTTGCAATTGGAAAAGAAACCCGAGTAATTTAAACCCCGCAATCCACTTCGGGAGCGTAAGGGTCTCGTCTTGCGGAGACAAAGTTCGGAAAGCATTAACCGAATATAATTGAAGCCTCGGCGGTGATTTCCCGCCGAGGCCTCAAATTTTTAATATACCAATAACGCTTTCATATTTCTTCTGCTTGATACAGCACCTGATCCTCCTTGATGGTGCAAAGTACCTTAATATCCTTAATATCATCTTCCGGAACGGATAAAGGATTTCGATCCAAAACAACAAAATCCGCCACCGCCCCCTCTTTCAGGATACCCTTGACGTTTTCTTCTTTATAGGAATAAGCGCCGCCCCGCGTTGCCGCTATCAAGGCGTCATAGCAGTCGATCTTGTTTTCTGCACCGATGCAGACGCCGTCTCGCGTCTTGCGATTGACGGCGCACCAAATGCTATGCAGCATATCGGGGACGGTCACCGGACTGTCTTGATGGAAACTAAAGGGAACCCCCATTTCCATCGCCCTTTTAGCAGGACTGATCCGCATTCCGCGTTCACCCAGATTTTTCAAATGCGTATCTCCCCAGTAGAAGCAATGACCCACAAAGAAGGAAGCCATCATCCCCACCTTCGCCATCCGTTCCAGCTGATCGTAGCCGACGGTTTGGGCGTGTATCATAATCGGGCGCAGTGCTGCTCGGCTCGGCTCCTCCTCCACTAATTTTTCCCAAATGGAAAGAAACTGTTCGGAGGCCGCATCTCCGTTGCAATGAGCGATCGGCTGCAGCCCTTCCTCTACCGCAAGGCGAAGCTGCACTTCCACCGCCTCATCGGTAAGGGTCGGATAACCGCAATATTGCGCCTCCCCTTCATAAGGCTTTCGCAGCCAAGCGGTACGCACCTGCGGCGAGCCGTCCAAGAACATCTTTATCCCACCGATTTTCAATCTGTTATTGTAGTCTTTTCCCAGCTTTTCAAGAATGGAGTGCCGTCCCTCAGCAAAGGAGGCAGACCCGCTCAAATAAGCCACAACATCAAGATCAAGCTTTTCCTCCTCCGCCAACGCGGTCAGCACATTGATTTTTTCCATCCGATTTGCACCGCCCTCCTGCACAGTACAAAAACCGTGACGAAGATAATGCTCTTGCGCCGCAAAAACCGCGTTTTTATAATCCTCATCCGTTAATTCCATCGAAAAGACGGAAGAAAATACCCCTCGTGCCGTTTCTTCAAAATATCCGTTCAGCCTACCCGTCTGATCCCGACCCGCAAAGCCGCTTTCCGGGCAACGATAGCTCTCCTCAAAAACTCCAGCCCGCTCCATAGCAATGGTATTATAAGCGGCAACGTGACCGGAAATGTGAATGCAAGCAATGGGACCGCCGCCCAAACGATCCAGATCCGCCGCCGTAGGATGACGCCCCTCCTTCATAATGGCAGGATCGTATCCTTTCGCGGTAATGGGATCCATTGGAGATGAGCACTTTTCTCTCCGAAAACAGCTGATCCGCTCCAATATCTCGTCAATACCTGCAGCTCCGCGCAGATCGCAGTACTTGGTCAGATGCAAGCCCGTACCCACAAAATGGCTGTGTCCATCCACAAAGGCGGGCATCAAAGTCCTTCCTTCAAGATCCACCTTTTCCGCATTCTCATCAAGACTTGCTGAATCTCCCACTGCCAGAATCTTTCCGTTTTCCGTCAAGATAGATGTAGCCGTGGGATGCTCCCGATCCATCGTAAGGATCGTACCACCGTAATATAGTTTTTTCATTTCAATCCGCCTCCATCGCCCCAAGAAATATGTTCCGATTTTGATATTGATGTTAAAATCGTCGAACAATTCATATTTACCAAACCAATTATATCACATCATCGCAGTTTTCCAATTATTATTTTTATATTTTCTAATGATTGAATTCTCGTCCTATCCGTGATACAATAGGGTGACAAGAATGATCAGCCTTTAAAATAAATTATCCGGATTACCCTACATAAAAAGAAGGAGTCAGCTATGCTTCAGGATTTGGAAATCGGACGATTAGAAAATGAATTTCATAATATAACTGCCAATGCAGAGGCTCCGATTCTCTGTTTTCAAGAAGGACAAGTGCTGCTTTCCCGAGAAAAGGATGGCTCACCTAAACTTCCCACCCTTTCCATTTTGGAAGATATGCAAGGCTGCGGATCGACGCGCTATGCCTTTCATATCCGAGAGCAAAACTATTTTCTTTGGCTCTCCCCCGCGCCCATCACCCCCACCGACGGTTTTTACTATGAACCGGTGCGGCAGTTACGGGCGTTGGAATACAGAGAACTCTGTTTTGCCGCAATGACAGGCTGGCACCTATATAATTGGTATCGTACCAACCGCCTCTGCGGCTGCTGCGGCGCCCCCACGGAGCACGACACCAATGAGCGAATGCTCTATTGCCCCAACTGTAAAAATATGATCTTCCCCCGCATAAATCCTGCCGTCATCGTAGCGGTCACCAATGGAGATCAACTGCTTTTGAGTAAATATGCAGGGCGCGCCTATACCCGCTATGCCCTCTTGGCAGGCTATACGGAAATCGGAGAAACCATCGAAGAGACTGTCCACCGTGAAGTGATGGAGGAAGTCGGACTTCGGGTGAAGAACCTTCGCTATTATAAAAGCCAGCCGTGGGGCGTAGACGGAAACGTACTGATGGGTTTTTTCTGCGATGTAGACGGAAATGATGCCATCCAAATTGATGAAAAAGAACTTTCAATGGCGGAATGGTACTCAAGAGACGCCCTCCCTGCCCACGATGACGGCTTCAGCCTGACCCGTGAAATGATCGGCGTTTTTGAGGCGGGCAAGGAGCCGAAATAAAAAAGATTCCCAAGAGAGACACTCCGTAAGGAAGTTGTCTCTCTTGTTTTTTATTCCACCAAAACAAATGACACTTTACACAAAGATTG
>JAZQAQ010000010.1:0-1940 GCA_045545255.1 Eubacteriales bacterium
TTATTCCAAGATCTCCGCCAACAATGCTTGCGCCGCAAGTCCGTCCTCAAAGGTGGCAATGAGGGGATCTTCGATGCCGGTATAGAGATAGCGGGCGAAGTGCATCAGCGAGCAGGTATGGGCGTCCTGATAGAAGCCCAAAGAATTGCGGGGTGCAGGATACATCAGCTCTGCCAGCAGTTCCTGATCCGCCCGATAAACGGTGGTTTGGCGGGCGGCAAGATCGTAGTGGACCAGCTCATAGGGGCGTTCAATGTCTAAAGTCAAGGTGCCTCGCTCGCCGTAGAGGGTGATGGTCTTGCCGCTCCCCTCGGTGGCGTGGATGCGGGAGACCTCCAGTGTGCCGGTGCAAAGGGGGCTTGCCAGCTCCATTCGTCCAAATTCATCCACTTCGTTGCGCTCGGGGAATTGAATTCCCTTTTCTCCGTTCAGATAGTGAAGCGGTCCCAGCAGATATGCCAGCATATCCAGCATATGCACCCCTAAATCCAAGAGCGCACCGCCGCCGTTTTCAGCGGTCATCCGCCAGGTCTTCGGACGGGGAAGGAGATAGGAATCGTGGAGAAAATAAGCCTTGAAATCAATGAGATCGCCAATAAGTCCCATATGGCGCTGCATCAGCGTCACCGCAGGGATAAAGCGGTATTCAAAGGCCATCGCCGTGGGGATCTCCGCCACCAGCTCCGTCAATTCCTCGGCGGTGGCAAGATCGTTTGCCAGCGGCTTTTCGCAATAGACGGGAAGCCCTCGGCTTGCGGCAAAGACGATGGTCTCGCGGCGCAGATGATGGGGCATACAAAGGTCTAAAAAATCCGGTCTACACTCTGCAACTAAGGTCTCAAGATCGGTGAAATGACGGATTCCCGCCAAGGGACTCTCCTTGGGAGAGCGGCTCATCAGTCCGCTTAATACGGGGACGACCTCTTCTTCGAATTGCAGGGCTGCCTGATAGGATGCAAGTGCGTGATGACGGGCAACTCCGCCGAAGCCGACGATGGCGTAACGCAGGGTCTTCATTCTGCATTTTCCTCCTCTTTTTCTTGCTTGCTCTTGCGCATTTCTTCACGGGCGGATCGGATGCCTTTATAAATATCGTAAATGAAGATGAAAAGCAGGATGCTTGCGAAGGCTTGCACCAGATCTGCTCTCAAGGTAACGGTGGCAATCCCGAATGCAGCAATCCCTTTTCCGCGGATCAGCAGATTGACGGTTTCTGCGAGATAGTAAAGCGGGACCGGTAAAACGGCGGCAAGGGAGACCATCAGCTCCGGATGCTTTTCGGCAGGCCGCGTTTTCAAAAGACCGACGGCGGCAAGCACCATTGCCACCCGAACGATCAAAGTAACGGGCGCGAGGAGATAGAGCCCCTTGAGCAGGTCTACTGCCGCACCGGAGACGGCAGCGACCACGAGGGCGTGGGGGAGCGGGAGCAGCATTGCACCCAAAAGGACGATGGGATCGGCGGGATGGATATAGCCGTGGGCGACCTGCTGACCGATCAGTCCTGCAAAAAACATCAGCACCCCAAGAATCAGGGCTTTTTTAGTATGGTTACTCTTTTTCACGAAGGTGTACCTCTTTATATTGTTGATGATCTTATTATAACATCATTGGTAAAAGATTGCAACAAAAGAAGGGTTGAAATCAGTCGAAGAATGTGCTATACTGAATCATAATAGACTTATAGTATTAAAGGAGCGAAAAAAAGAAATGTCCGGACATTCCAAATGGCATAATATTCAGAATAAAAAGGGTAAGACCGACGCCCAGCGCGCCAAGATCTTTACCAAGATGGCGAGAGAGATCATCGTCATCGTGAAGGAGGGGGGACCCAACCCCGATTCCAACTCCCGCTTGGCAGATGCTATCGCCAAGGCGAAGGCCGCCAACGTGCCCAACGATAATATCGAGCGTGCCATCAAAAAGGCCGCCGGCGCGGA
>JAZQAQ010000011.1:0-19424 GCA_045545255.1 Eubacteriales bacterium
TGACGCTGACCGCCCGAGAGGTTTTTACCGCCCTGCTCCACAGGGCTTTCCAGCCCTTCTTCTTTCTTCTGAATGATCTCCAGTGCCTGCGCCGCGTCTAAAGCGGCAAGCAGCGTATCGTCGGTGGCGTCGGGTGCGCCCCAGCAGAGGTTTTCACGAACGGTACCCTTGAAGAGTACCGCCTTTTGGGGGACGATGCCGATCTCTGCCCGCAGCTCGTTTACGGGGACGCTGCAGACGTCCTTTCCGCCGACCAGTACCGTACCCTCGGTGGCCTCGTAGAAGCGGGGGATCAGGTTGATGAAGGTGGATTTACCTGCGCCCGTACCGCCGATGACACCTAAGGTCTCACCCGGCATCAGGGTCAGGCTGATATCAGTCAAGGATTCCTCTCTTGCACCGGAATAGCGGAAGGAGACCTTGCGGAAGGCGAGGGCAGAGCCATCGGCGTCGGGGAATTGTACGCCTTCGCGAATAGGCTCGTCTGCAGGGGTATCCAGCACTGCTTGGATACGGTTTCCGCAGGCAACACCCTTGGTGATGCTGATGATCAGGCTTGCCAGCTTGATCAGCTCCACCAAAATCTGCGTCATATAGTTATAAAGTGCAACCACCGCACCTTGGGTGAGGATCCCCGCCTCCACCTGCAATGCACCGGTATGGATCAGCAGGATGATGGCAAAGTTGATGATGGCGAAGGTGAGAGGATTCATTAAAGCGGAGATCCGTCCCACGAATTTTTGCGTATGGGTGAGGAGCTCATTGCGGCGGTCAAATTCGGCCACCTCTTCCTCTTCCTTGCAAAATGCACGGATGACCCGTACGCCCGAAAGGTTTTCTCTGGTCTTGCCCAGTACCCGATCCAAAGCACTCTGGACCTTTTTATATAAAGGAATGCTGATCAGCATAATGCCGAATACCACCACCGAAAGGACGGGGATGGTAAGAGCAAAGACGGTCGCCGCCTTGACGTCGATGGTGAACGCCATCACCATCGCACCGAATACGACGAAGGGAGAGCGCAGCAGCAGGCGCAATCCTAAATTCAGAGCAGATTGCACTTGATTCATATCGCTGGTCATACGGGTAATCAGGGTGGAGGAGCCCATCCGATCCAGCTGTGTATAAGTAAAGCCTTGCAGATGACGGAAGAGGGCAGAGCGCACCTTGGCGGTAAAGCCCACCGCGGCACGGGCAGCAAAATATTGGGCGACCACCGCGAAGATAAATCCGATGAGACCGAAGGCAGCCATCACAAGGCTATACTTGATGATGGCACCCTTATCTTGATTTAAAATACCCTGATCCACAATGGCAGCAACCGCCAGCGGAACCAAAAGCTCTAAAGTCGCCTCCAGCAGCTTAAAGAGGGGACCCAAAACGCTTTGTATGGCATAGGGCTTGAGATGCTTGAACAGTTTAAACATAACGTCTCCTTTAAATTTATGTTAAAATATATTTTAACATATTTATCGACGGAATGTAAAGGGTGATTGAATTATTTCAAAAAATATGATAAGATAATAAAAAACGAAAGGAGAAAAGAAAATGGTACTGATCATTGCGGAAAAACCCAGCCTTGCCCGTAATATCGTGGCGGGGATCGGAAAATGCGCCCGCAGAAACGGCTATTTCGAGGGCGAAGGCTATCTGGTCACTTGGGCATTCGGCCATCTTTTTTCTCTTTGTGATATTGAAGATTATACCGGTCCTACCGCCACCGGACGGTGGTCGATGGAAAATCTGCCCTGCTTTCCGGAAAAGTTCCGTTTTCAACTGCGAAAAGGTGCCGATAAACAGCCGGACGAGGGAATCGTGCGGCAATTTGAGCTGATCAAGACGCTTTGCGCCCGTCCGGATGTGGAAAAGATCGTCAACGCAGGAGACGCGGATCGGGAAGGAGAGATCATCATCCGCCTTTGCGTGGATCATACCGGAGTGAAAAAGCCCTTTTACCGCCTTTGGCTGCCGGATCAGACCCCCGAGACGGTGGCGGAAGCGCTCACCGTGATGAAGGAGGAGTCGGAGTATCAAAATCTGGCAGACGAGGGGTATGCCCGTACCTATGTGGATTGGCTGTACGGCGTGAATCTGACCCGCTACGCCACCCTTAAAACAGGGGTACTGCTGCGGGTGGGAAGGGTCATTGTCCCGATCGTTAAGGCGATCTACGATCGGGATAAGGCTATTGAGAATTTCATTCCCGAAATCTATTATGCGGTGGTCAGCAACGCGGAGACCAAGGGGGAAAGCATTGAGCTGATCTCTAAGCAGAAATTTGATAAAAACAGTAAGTCAAAGGCGGAAGAATACGCCGCCCGTCTCAATGCCTGCGAGGCGGTGGTGACGGATAAGAAAAAGAAAAAGACCACCCTCCAGCCCGGCAAGCTTTACTCTCTGTCCAAGCTGCAGAACGTGCTGGGTAAGAAGTATAAAATGCCGATGGAGGAGAGCCTCAAGCTGACTCAGGAGCTTTACGAAGCAGGGTATATCACCTATCCCCGTACCAACTCCGAATATCTGGCGGAGCAGGAAAAGGATAAGATCAAAAAGATCCTTTCCAATGTGGAAAAATTAGGGTATCAGGTGAAATTTCGGAACGGAAAAACCATCTTTGACGATAGCAAGATCGAGTCCCATTCCGCACTGACACCCACTTATAAGATTCCGAAAAAGGAAGCCCTTACCGAGCGGCAGATGCTGGTCTATCAGACGATTTTCCGTCGGTTTGCGGCGGTCTTTTGCGCCGAGGATTGCTTGGCGGAGAAGGCAGAAATGGTCATCAAGGTGGGGGATTTGGAGGAATTCCGCTTAAAGGGGACGATGATCCTTCAGCCCGGCTGGATGAAGTACGACGACGGCGGGCAAAAGAATAAGGTACTGCCTCCCTTGGAAAAGGGCGATACCGTCAATATCGATTTCCAACCCAAGGAAAAGGAGACCTCTCCGCCTCGCCATTATACCATCGAAACCTTGAATAACTATTTGAAAAATCCCTTCCGCGAGGATAAAGCGGCGGTCGAAGAGGCAGACGATCGTGAGGAATATCGGGCGATGTTTGAAGGCTTGGAGCTGGGGACGGAAGCCACCCGCACCGGCATCATCGGCAACGCCATCAAAAGTCAGTATATCAGCCTTAAAAAGGATACCTATTATCTCCTGCCGGGCGGCGCATACCTTATCGAGGAACTGGAACGGATGGGGATCGAAATGGATAAATATAAGACCAGCACCTTGGGTCAGGCCTTGAAAAAGGTATACCGCGGGGAAATCAAGGTGGAGGACAGCGTCTCCATTGCCCGCGAAGAGATTCAAAAGGTCTTTACCCCCAAGGAGCAGACCCCTGCCGAGGATACCGATACGGGTCTCTACGGCGACGAAGTTGGCGTCTGCCCTCTTTGCGGCGGAAAGGTGGTCAAGGGTCGCTACGGCTACGGCTGCCTCTCTTATAAAGAGGGCTGCAAATTCCGTATCAGCGGCGTGATCTGTAAGCGTGTCATCCCCATCTCTGCTGCCCGTGAGCTGCTCTCGGAGGGGAGATGCCGCCTGCTTGCAGGCTTTATCTCCAAAAACGGTAAGCCCTTTGACGCCCACCTTAAAATGGAGGACGGCAGAGCCGTATTTGATTTTTAAATGCTCAAAATCCGAAAAATAAAACGCACCCGCAAGGGTGCTTTTTATTATGCTTTAAACGCTTTGAAGAGCCGATCTGCCATAGCCGTCATTTTTTCGGGATCGACCTTTAATACTGCGCGGTCATAGGTGAAAAGTCCGTTGGTCTCGTCCTCTATGTCGCTGACCTGGGTCAGTACTGCTGCGCAAAGCCCCTCTTCGATGGCGGGGATGATCTCCCGATCGTAAAGGGCGATGAGGGTTTCTTCAAAGGCTTTCGGGTCTTCGGTGAAATAGTGGTAGCCGGTGTTGCTGTCCAGATTAAAGACGTGATCCTTGACGCGGCAGGAATAGCCGCCAAACTCCGAAAGCACCGAGGGACGGGGCGATTTTTTCAGTCGGATTTTCTTGAAATAGATGTGCTCACTTTCCACGTCACTTTGGGTTTCGCCAAACCAACCGGAGGTGGTGTCAAAGATACGGGTGGTATCCCGCTTTTTCAAGTCGGTATATACCCGATCTGCTTCAAACTGCCCCCAGCCTTCGTTGAAGACGGTGTAGTAGCATACAGAGGGATGGTTATAGAGGAGATCAATGATCCCCTCGGAATGACGGTAAAACTCCGCCTCCCGCCGCTTGCTCGCTTTACGGGTACGCCATTTTTTAGTCAGTACCGTAGGAATAGCGGTATCACGGATAAAGCTGTATCGCCCGCTGTTGATCATATCCTGAAAGACGGTCATTCCGTAAAGATCGCAGTAATAATAGAAAAGCTCCGGCTCCAGCTTGATGTGCTTGCGGAGCATATTAAAGCCGCAGGCTTTCATCTGAAGAATGTCGTTTTTGAAGCCCTCTTCGGTGGCGGGGAGGAAGAGTCCGTCGCTGAAATAGCCTTGATCCAGCAGTCCGTGGAAGAAATAAGGCTTGCCGTTGAGGAGCAGGCGGTCCCCTTCCGCAGTAACGGTTCGCAGTGCAAAATAAGAGGAGATCTCGTCCTCGCCGGACTGTAGAGTAAACCGATAGAGATAAGGATCCTCCGGGCTCCAGAGATGCGGATCAGCCACCTCAAGCCGCAGCTCATCCCCGCTGAAGGAATAGCACGCTCCGTTTTCCAGAGTCAGCGTCTTTTCTGCCGCTCCGCCTTGGACTCGGAGGGTGATTCCCGTCAGGTCGGGGGTGATTTTGACGGATTGGATATATTCCTTGGGGACGCTCTCCAGCCAGACGGTCTGCCAGATTCCGCTGACGGTGGTGTACCACATTCCGCCCCGCTTTTTACGTTGCTTGCCGTAGGGTAAATTCAGATCCAGAGGGTCGGTGATCTCCACCCTCAGCACATTTTCCCCCTCGGACAAGGCATCGGTGATATCAAAGGAGAAGGGGAGGTAGCCGCCAATGTTCTCTCCGATTTTTTTATCGTTGAGATAGACGGCGGTATATTGATCCACCGCTCCGAAATGGAGAAGCACCCGCTCCTTTTTAAAGTCCTGGGGCAGGGTGAAGCTGCGGCAGCAGGTCAAAAGATCCTCTTTTTTGGTCAGCCGATTGATGCCGGAGATGCGGCTTTCCGGCGGGAAGGGGACGGTAATCTTGCCTAAAAACTCGCCGTTGACTGCAAAATCCCATTGTCCGTTGAGGCAGAGATAGGAATCTCTTGCCAGCTGGGGACGGGGATAGGCGGAAAAGGGAAGATTGGGATCGAGATCCTTTTCAAAAGGGGTCTCCAGCGGGACCAGACGCTGCGCCTTGCTCTTTTTAATGAGCGGGAAGAAGGGGAGGATCAGCAGGATCGCGATGAGTGCCGCCAAAAAGATATTGGCATTGGGGATGAAGGAGGAGGTACCGTCTCCGTTTACGATGGTTTGAGCATTTGCAAGCACCAGCTTGCCGATCCAAGGACCCACGATACCGGGAACAAAGACTTGGGCAAAAATGCGCACCCCCTGCAGTTCGCCGGATTTTCCTTTCGGCGTATGGTCGCGGATGGCAGCACCAAAGACTGCCATTCCCGCAAGATAGCCGCTCATCATCAGGAGAGAGCCGATGAAAACCAAGGCCACTCCGCGGAAAAGATATAAAAGAACGTAGCCTGCGATCAGCCCGCAGACGGCAAAAATTCCGGCGAATCCAAATCCTTTTTTATCGTAGAGCCTGCCCCAGAAGGCAGTCACCAAGGCGGCGATGATGATGGCGGGTGCCATTATCAGCACATAATTTGTCATTCCCAGCGATACCTCATAATAGATAATGAGATAGGGCATAAAGATCTGAATGGAGATATTAAAGACGATAAAAGCCAAAAGGGATAAATAGAGGGTCGGATTGCTCTTGACGGTGGCGGGGCGAAATCCGAAGAGGATTCCTTTGAAATACCCCTCCTCCGCAGGACGGAGGGCAGGCTCGCGGATCAGGAAAAAGCCCAGAATACCGATGAGAAAGACCACCGCACCGATGACGGTAAAGATCAGTGCCCAGCTCTCGCTCTTTTCCAGATCGAAGAACATAAATCCGCCGAAAACCACCAAGATCGCCAAAAGCGGCATCATAGAATTGATCCCCTCTGCCGCGCCGCGGTTGGAGGAATCGGTGGAATCGGTCAGCCAGGCGTTGAAGGCGGCGTCGTTGGCGGTGGAGCCGAAAAAGGTCATAACGCAGTCTAAAATGATTGCCAGCGAGACCCCTAATGCTGCCGCGGAGGTGACCGTCGGGAATAGCTTGCCCAAAAGCTCCGTCCGCAAAAAGACGAAGCTGAAGATAGAGACGCCCCAAAGGAGATAACCGCCGCAGATCAGCAGCTTGCGCTTGCCCAGTCGATCGGAGAGCGCACCCATAAAAACAGTGGTCAGGGTGGCGGTCACTGCCGACGCCGCAACCATTGCGGAGATATCTGCCGCCGAGGCGTGAAACATTTTGTAGATAAACACGTTGAAGTACATATTTTCCACTACCCAGGCTACCTGCCCTGCCAGTGAGAAGATGGCAAGTGCTGCCCAGAATCGCGGAGTGAGCTTTGTTTTCATTAATTCACCTGCTTTTTACTGAATTGATTCCATATTAGCATATTTTTTAGTCGGTTGCAAGGCGAAGATTCTTGACAAATTATATTAGAGTGATAAAATAATAATATTAATAATAGGAGCAATGAAAATGAAAAAGAAGGAGCAATGGATCCATCCCCGCCATAAATGGGTGCGGGATGCGCTATATCCTTTCTTGGGTCTCTATATGCGGCTGAAATACGGCGTTACCATTGAGAGATTTAAGGAGCAGGGAGATCGGCAGTATCTGATCGTTATGAACCATCAGACCGCCTTCGATCAATTCTTTGTGACCGGTGCCTTCAAGGGGGCAGTCTATTATATTGCCACCGAGGATATCTTTTCGATGGGTTGGATCTCCAAGGTGATCCGCTATCTGGTCAACCCCATTCCCATCCGTAAGCAGACCAATGATCTCAAGGCGGTCAAGACCTGCATTCGAGTGGCGCGGGAGGGGGGCACCATCGCCCTCGCACCGGAAGGAAACCGTACTTATAGCGGCAAGCTTTGCTATATCAAGCCCTCCATCGTCAAGCTGATGCGGGTGCTTAAATTGCCGCTGGCGATCTTTCGCATCGAGGGCGGATACGGCGTTCAGCCCCGCTGGTGCGACGATATTCGCCGAGGAAAGATGCGCGCCTATGTCGCCCGTGTGGTGGAGCCGGAGGAATACGCCAAGCTTTCCGATGAGGAAATGATGGCGTTGATCGAGCGGGAGCTGGATGTGGATGAGGTTCGGGTGGACGGAGAATACCGCCATAAAAATCTGGCGCAGTATCTGGAGCGATGTCTCTACGTCTGCCCCCAATGCGGACTTACGATGTTTGAGAGCCATCGGGATCTCGTTACCTGCAAAAAATGCGGACTGCAGGTCCGCTATCTCCCTACCAAGGAATTGAAAGGCGTGAAGGAGGAGATTCCTTTCCGATTTCTCGCCGATTGGTACGATTGGCAATGCGACTATGTCCGAAAGCTGGATGTCCGTACCTATCTGGATATCCCCATCTATCGGGAGTGGGTCGCCCTTTCGGAGGTAATTCTTTATCATAAGAAGATCCTTCGGCAAAAGCGGACGCGAATCTGCCTTTTCAGCGATCGGATCGCGGTGGGCGATATGGTCTTTCCCTTTGGGGAGACCGACGCGGTGACGGTACTGGGGCGGAATAAGCTGAATATCTATTTTGGTGAGCAGGTCTGGCAGATCAAAGGCGATGCCCGATTCAATGCGCTGAAATATGTCAATTTCTATCACCATTATAAGAATAAGACAGAGGGGGAGGAAAATGGAGAATTTTTGGGATTATAATGTTTGGGGCGCAATGAACCTGATCATCGTGCTTCTGTTGAGCCTGATCTGCGCCAATATGCTCAAGCGATCCGTCAAATGGCTGGAGGCGTCTCTCATCCCCACCTCGGTGCTGGGCGGCGGAATGCTTTTGGCGTTTGCCGGAATCTATAAGCTCATCACCGACGACCATCTTTTTGATACCGCCTTTTTCGGCGGCAACGGCAGCGCAGTGCTGGAAATTATCACCTATCACGCGCTGGCACTGGGCTTTGTGGCATCCACCTTCAAAAGCAGTAAGGGAAAGCTGACCAAAAAACGAACCGAAGAGATCTTCAATACGGGCGTTAATACCGTCGCCACTTATCTGCTGCAGGCGGTGGTCGGATTTGGGATCACCTTGATTGCCGCGATGGTGATGAAGGACTTTTTCTCCTCTGCAGGCGTCCTTTTGCCCTTCGGCTACGGGCAAGGTACGGGTCAAGCGATGAACTACGGCGGGATTTATGAAAATGAATTCGGCTTCGACGGCGGCAAAAGCTTTGGTCTGACCATCGCGGCGCTGGGCTTTATCAGTGCCAGCCTCGGCGGTGTCATCCATCTGAATATCCTCAAGCATCAAGGAAAGATCAAGCGGGTCAAAAAGGCGGAGACTGCCATCAGCTCCGAGCAGATCCAGGGCGATAATGAGATCCCGATGCAGGGAAGTATGGATAAACTGACGGTCCAGCTTGCGCTGGTTGCCGGTGCTTATTTCTTGGCCTACCTTCTGATGATGCTTTTGGGTCAACTGCTGCCGGGGATGCGATCGGTCATCTATGGCTTTAACTTCCTTTTGGGTGTTATCGCAGCCACCGTCATCAGAGTCGTCGTTGATTTTCTGCAGAAAAAGCGGATCATCAACCGTAAGTATTGTAATGATTTTCTGATGACCCGCTGCAGCAACTTCTTTTTTGATATTATGGTGGTGGCGGGTATCGCCGCCATCCGTCTGGGAATTCTGGAGCGTTATTGGGGCATTATCCTGATTTTGGGCGTGGTCGGTCTTTTGATTACTTATTTTTACAATTTACTCACCGCCCGCACGCTTTTCCCCGAATATTCCGAGGAGCAATTCCTCACGATGTTTGGAATGCTGACCGGTACTGCCAGTACGGGCATCATTCTCCTGCGGGAGATCGATAATGATTTTGAGACCCCTGCTGCAGATAATATGGTGTATCAGAATTTTCCTGCCATCGTCTTCGGCTTTCCTTTGATGCTGCTGGCGACGCTGGCACCGCAAAAGCCCTTTTTAACTTGGGTCATTTTGCTGATTTTCTTCGCTGTAATGAATATCATTCTCTTCCGTTCCAAACTTTTCAGGAAGTGTAAAAAAGAGGTGAAAGAATAATGAATACAGAAAGCAAGAAGAAGCAACGCATTTTTCTTGCGGTATGGCTGGCGTTGATCGGCTTGCTTCTTTTGGGCATCGTCCTGCTCTGGCCGCCCGGTACCAAGCACGAGTCCATTAAGGAGTTGATGCTGGACGGCGTCCTCCACGAGCATAACCGTGCAAGCTTTTTCGGGCTGGAGGTCAATCCCGGATTGATCTCTGCCTATCTGGTGACAGGGATCCTGCTGCTGGCAGCGTTGCTCATCAGGATCTTTGCCGTTCCGAAATTTAAGATGATCCCCGGAAAATTCCAGATCGTTATCGAAAAGATGGTGGAGTTTTTCGCGGATATCGCGGGAAAGAACAGTCCTCATAAACCGAAATTTGTGGGCGCATACATCTTCAGCGCGGGCGCGTACATCTTTTTCAGTACGCTCTTTGAGCTTTTTGGCGTCCAATGGCTGACCACCCAAGGTCATTCCATTTCCCTGCCCGCTCCCATCTCCGATATCAACGCGGCCATTGCAATGGGCTTTATGTCCTATGGTATGATCCTTGCTGCGGGAATCAAATGCGGCGGATTTCGAGGCGCGCTCGGCGTCTTGAAGGACTTTTCACTGCCCATCTCTATGAGCTTTCGTCTTTTCGGCGCACTGCTCAGCGGACTTTTGGTCACCGAGCTGGTCTATTATTATGCAGGCTTGAGCTTCGGACTTCCCGTCATCGTCGGCGTGATGTTCACATTGCTGCACGCCGCCATCCAAGCCTACGTGCTTGCCACCCTGGTCTCCATTTTCTACGGAGAAGCGGTGGAACCCAAACCCAAGAAAAAGAATAAAAAAGAAAAGAAGGTAAAGGAAAAATGAAAAAGTTAATCTCTCTCTTGATGGTCGTTGTATTGCTGTTTGCTTTCTGCGGGATGCTGACCGCAGGCGTTTATGCCGAAAATGAGGCTCCTGCCACCGAAGCGGTAGAGGAGGCCGATGATAACGGCGTTTTGTCCAGCAAGGCTTGGGCTGCCGCCATTGCGGTTGCCGTTGTGGGTGCTGCAGGTGCGATCAGTATGGCTGTTGCCATCGCGAAGAGTGCCGAGGGTATGGCTCGCCAGCCGGAGGCAGCAGGTAAGATCAACTCTGCAATGATGCTGGGTCTGGTATTTATCGAGACCGCCATCATCTATGCGCTTATTATCGCGATTCTTGTTATCTTCGTACTGTAAGGGGAAGAAAAACGATGCCACTGAATATTGATTTTTTGCAAATTCTTTTGCATATGCTGAATTTCGTCATCCTCGCAGGCGGTCTTTCCTTGCTTTTATTTAAGCCGGTCAGCCGTTTTCTGGAGCAGCGTCAGCAATATTTTGCCGATCTGGAGAAAAAGAGTCTGGAGGCGCAGGAGGAAACCGGTCGTCTGCAGGCGGAATACGAGCAAAAGCTGCATGATGCAGAGGAAGAGATCCGCGCGCGGAAAAAGACCGCCGAAATGGAGTGGTCCGAGACCGCTGCGCAATATATTAACGCGGCAAAGGAAAAGGCTGCTGCCATCATCGATAATGCCGAGCACGAAGCGGAGGAGCGCAAGGAGCATATCCTGGAATCGGCGCAGACCGAGATCGGCGAGCTGGTAGTTGCCGCTACTCAAAAACTGCTCAGCGATACCGTTACTCCGGAGCGCAATGCGGCACTTTACGATGAATTTATCCGCCTTGCCGGCGATACGGTAGCAGGAGAGAGGTCTAAGCATGATCAAAAATAACTTTGATGCCGCTCCCCCGGAGCAGAAAGCGCTGCGGGTAGAGATCCAGTGCATCACCCCGCCTACTGCCGAGCAGCTGGAAAAACTGCGTGAATTTTTTATGGCAGAGTATAAGGCGGAGGATATCGATTTTATTATCGAGAAGGATGAAAGCGTAGTCGGCGGTTTCCGCATCTTTGTGGGCGACGAGAACTACGACTGGAGCACCCTCGGGCGGATCCGTCAGCTGAGAAAATCCTTTCAGTCTCTGAAAAAAGAGTATGACCTGACGCAGATCGTATCCCTGCTGAAGGAAGATATCGAGAATTTTGAATTGTATATCGGTCACCAGCAGGTGGGCTTTGTCGTTAATGTTGGTGACGGTATTGCTATCATCAACGGTCTCCATGAGGTGGAGTACGGCGAGATCGTCCTCTTTGACTGCGGTGTCAAGGGGATGGTGCAGGATATCCGCGCGGATGGGACAAACGGTATCGTCCTTTTCGGTGACGATTCGGAGATCTACGAAGGCAGTCGGGTGGTCCGTACCAGGCGAACGGCAGGTATTCCCATCAGTAACCGGATCCTTGGCAGGATCATCGATCCCTTAGGTAAGCCGGTGGACGACGGCGGCGAGATCAAGGCAAAGGAATATTTCCCCATCGAGCGGCCTGCACCCGGAATCATCGAGCGTAAATCCGTATGCTGTCCGCTGGAGACGGGGATCCTTGCCATTGATGCGATGTTTCCCATCGGTCGGGGTCAGCGTGAGCTGATCATCGGTGACCGCCAGACGGGAAAAACCACGATTGCCACCGATACCATCATCAATCAGAAGAATAAAAATGTGGTCTGCGTCTATGTGGCGATCGGGCAAAAGGCAAGCTCCATTGCTAAGGTGGCGGCAACCCTGAAAAAGCACGGTGCTATGGACTATACCGTCATCGTCTCTTCCCCCGCCAGTGATTCCGCCTCCATTCAGTACATTGCGCCATATGCAGGCTGCGCGGTGGCAGAATACTTTATGTCCCGCGGGCGGGATGTCTTGGTGGTCTACGACGATCTTTCCAAGCACGCAGTCGCTTATCGTACCTTGAGTCTGCTCCTGGAGCGTTCTCCCGGTCGGGAGGCGTATCCCGGCGATGTCTTTTATCTTCATTCCAGACTGCTGGAGCGTTCCGCCCAGCTTTCCGATAAAAAGGGTGGCGGAAGTATGACCGCTCTGCCCATTGTGGAGACCCAGGCGGGCGACGTATCTGCCTATATCCCCACCAATATTATTTCCATCACAGACGGACAGATCTTCTTGGAAAGCGAGCTCTTTTTCGCAGGTCAGCGTCCTGCCATCAACGTGGGACTTTCGGTCTCCCGTGTGGGCGGCGCAGCGCAGACCAATGTGATGAAAAAATCGGTAGGCACCGTCCGACTGGATCTGGCGCAGTATCGGGAGATGCAGGCCTTCTCCCAGTTTGGCGGTGAGCTGGATTCCGGCACTGCCCGTCAGCTGAAGTATGGTGCAGGGCTGATGCAACTGCTGCGGCAGATGAATAATTCTCCGATGACCCTCCATCGGCAGGTCATTACTTTGATCTGCGCCCAGGAGCGGTTGTTCATCGATATCCCTGTAAGGGAGATCAAAAAGGTGCAGCAGGAGCTTTTGGATTATTTTGAGCAGCATAATAATGCTGTCTGCCATAAGATCGAGCACGATACGACCTATTCCGATCAATTGAAAAAAGAAATCATCCGTACCGCAAAGGAATTTTTAAAGACAAGAGCCTGAAGATTTTGAAGGAAGGAGGAACTGTATGCTCAGCGCAAGTGAAGTTAAATCCCGAATCAGCGGAATAATCGAAACCAAGAAAATAACCGACGCGATGTATATGATCTCCTCCGCCAAAATGCGAAAGGCAATGCGGGATCTGGAGGAAAATCAGCCTTATTTTGAGACGTTGACCCTCAAGATCGGGGAACTTTTCCATCATATTCCGGAGACGAAGAATCGCTATTTCCGCGTCGCGGAGCCGGACGGTGTCTCCCATCAGAACCACGGCATCCTGCTGATCACCTCCGATAAGGGCTTGGCAGGCGGCTATAATTTGGAAGCGATCCGCGTCTGCGAGGAATATATGGCGCGTCACCCCCGCACCACCCTTTTTATCATCGGGGAGTACGGGCGGCAGTATTTTACCAATAAAAAGATCCCCTTTGTGCAGGAATTTCGTTATTCCGCAATGCGTCCTCGGGTACTGGACGCACGGCGCATCTGCGCAGCCCTCCTGGATTATTACGACGATGGTCGGCTGGATGAGATCAACGTCATCTATACCGACTATATGGGCAATAAACCGGGTGAATGTAAAAAGGTCACGCTTTTGCCCTTGAACCGTACCAATTTTTATCGGGAAGAGGAGCATAAGGAGCGAAATCCGGAGCGGGAATTTCTTCCCGAGCCGGATGCGGTGTTGGAGGGTGTGGTACCCAGTTACCTGATGGGCTTTATTTACGGCTGCCTTGCAGAAAGCTTTTGCAGCGAGCAGCAGGCGCGGATGATCGCAATGAAGAGCGCCAGCGACAATGCGGAAGAGATGATCCGAGGACTGCGGGTGCAGTATAATAAGATCCGCCAGGCGGCGATAACAGAAGAAATGATAGAGATAGCGGCGGGTGCCAAGGCATTGAAAAACCGCCGAAGGAGATAAACAAGATGATTGAAAAGGAATTGCATCAGAATATCGGCAGGATCATTCAGATTACCGGACCGGTTGTTGATGTTCAATTTGAAAAGGATACTTTGCCTAAAATTCGGGAGCAGCTGTATGTGGATACCAAGAGCGGGCGTCGCACGATGGAAGTGGTGCAGCATATCGGCGGCTATGTTGTGCGTTGCGTGATGCTGGACGCCAGCGAGGGACTCAGCCGAGATATGGAAGTTATTGCCACCGGTGCCCCCATCAGCGTCCCTGTGGGTGAAGAGGTGCTGGGCAGACTGCTGAACGTACTGGGCGAGCCCATCGACGGCAAGGGTGAGATCCCTGCAGATTGCGAGCGTAAGTCCATCTATCGCCCTGCCCCCGGTTATGCAGACCGCGCCACCGGCGAGGAGATTTTGGAGACCGGTATCAAGGTCATCGACCTGCTTGCCCCCTATACCAAGGGCGGTAAGATCGGTCTTTTCGGCGGTGCAGGCGTGGGTAAGACGGTGCTGATTCAGGAGCTGATCCATAATATTGCCACCGAGCACGGCGGCTATTCCATCTTCACCGGCGTGGGCGAGCGAAGCCGCGAGGGTAACGACCTCTTTTACGAGATGGAGGAGAGCGGCGTACTGAATAAGACTGCGCTGGTTTTTGGTCAGATGAATGAAGCACCCGGCGTGCGGATGCGGGTCGCCCTTTCGGGTCTGACGATGGCGGAGCATTTTCGCGATGAGTCCAAAAAGGATGTTTTGCTCTTTATTGACAATATTTTCCGCTTTATTCAGGCGGGCAGTGAGGTCTCCACCCTTTTGGGGCGAATGCCTTCCGCTGTAGGCTATCAGCCCACCCTCTCCCAGGAGCTGGGTGAGCTGGAGGAGCGGATCGCTTCCACGAAGGATGGATCGGTTACCTCGGTGCAGGCAATTTACGTCCCTGCGGACGACCTGACCGACCCCGCCCCTGCTACCACCTTTGCCCATCTGGATGCTACCACGGTGCTGAGCCGTAAAATTGCAGAGCTGGGTATCTATCCTGCGGTTGATCCGCTGGATTCCACTTCGCGGATGCTGGATCCCGAGATCGTGGGGGAGGAGCATTATCGGGTGGCACGGACGGTGCAGGAGATTTTGGAGCATTATAACGAGCTGCAGGATATCATCGCCATTCTGGGTATGGATGAATTGAGCGATGAGGATAAGCTGCTGGTCCATCGCGCCAGAAAGCTCCAGAGATTTTTGTCGCAGCCCTTCAGCGTTGCGGAGAAATTCACCGGTATGCAGGGTATTTATGTTCCCCTCGAGGATACCATCCGCAGCTTTAAGGCGATTATCGACGGCGAGGCGGATGAATATCCCGAAAACGCCTTCTTTAACGTGGGAACCATCGACGATGTCCGCAAAAAAGCAGAGGCTTTGGCGGAGGCGGAAAATGAGTAACTTTCAACTTGAGATTTTGACTCCCGAGCGGGTCTTTTATCGGGGGGAGTGCTCCTCTCTCGTCGTCCCCATCACAGACGGAATGCTGGGAATTATGGCAAATCGGGAGCCCATCACCGCCTCGGTGACCTGCGGAGAGGCGCATTACATCGCTCCCAACGGGGAGCAGGTGGTATTTTCCGTTTCCGGCGGAATGATCGACGTGGAGGGGAATACCGTCAAGCTGCTTTGCGACTCGGCTCTGCTTCCCGAGGAGATCGATGCGGATTCAGAGCGTCAAAAGGCGGCGCAAGCACGCTCGAAACTTTCGAAAAAGCAGAGTAAGCGGGATTATCTTCTGACCCAGTTGCTTCTCTCCGATGCGGTCAATAATTTGAAGATCAAGCAAAAGACAAGTATTAACTGAACGATCAATAAAAGAGGCTGTAAAAAAACGCGCGTTTTTTTACAGCCCCTTTTTCTTTTGCCTAAATTTTTCTCTTTTGCCAGAGAAAATATTGTGTGAAACTGTGAAATCCATTGACAGAAAATGCAGAAACCTATATAATAATGAAAGAATGTTATAAACTCGGTATTTTTGCATTGAATATAAAAACGAAAGGTTGGTAATGAAATGGCTTTCTCTCTTCATGGCATCCATGTGCCACACAGAAAGAATACCGCAGATATGCCCGCCGTCTCCGTGGCGGCACCCAAGACCGTCACCCTGCCTATGGTGATGCATATTGGCGCGCCGGCAAAACCGGTGGTAAATGTAGGAGATCACGTAGACGTCGGTACGTTGATTGCAGAGCAGGGGGGATTTATCTCTGCTCCCATCCACTCCAGCGTCTCCGGTACGGTGACCAAGATCGCTGATACCTTGCTCTCCACCGGTAAGATGGCACCCGCCGTCACCATCGAGTCGGATGGTGCTATGACGGCGGATCCGAGTATCGCGCCCCCTGTTGTGACAGATCGTAATTCCTTTGTGGAAGCGGTTCGTCAGAGCGGTATCGTGGGGCTGGGCGGCGCAGGCTTTCCCACATATGTGAAGCTTGCTACCGATAAGCCCATTGAGGTGCTGATCATCAACGGTGCCGAATGCGAGCCCTATATCACCAGCGATACCCGTACGATGATTGACCGTGCGGATGATCTGGAGCGTGGTCTTGAGGCGTTGGAGCAATATCTTGGCATCACCAAGGTGGTCATCGGCATTGAAAGCAACAAAAAAGAAGCGATCCGCAGTATGAAAAAACTGGCGGAGCGGGACGCATACCTCTCGGTGCGTGTATTGAAGCCCATCTATCCGCAGGGCGGAGAAAAGGTGCTGATCTATCATATCACCGGCAAAAAGGTGGGTCCCGGGATGCTGCCTATTGATGTGGGCTGTCTGGTGCTCAATTGCTCCACTGTGGCGGAGATCGGTCGCTATCTTGCAACCGGTATGCCGCTGGTGAACCGTACCGTCACGGTAGACGGTGGTGCGGTCAAGGAGCCTAAAAACGTCGTCCTTCCCATCGGTATGCCGTTGGAGGAGGTTTTCGAAGCCTGCGGCGGGTTCAAGGAAGATCCCGTCAAGGTGCTGTATGGCGGACCTATGATGGGTATCGCAGTCCCCAGTCTGGAGATGCCGGTACTGAAAAACACCAATGCACTTCTGGCATTGGTAGAGGCGGAAAATGAGCCCATCAATGAGACGCCCTGCATCCGTTGCGGTGCTTGCGTCCGTAATTGTCCCTTCGGACTTCGCTCTTGGGCGGTTGCCAAGGCGAATAAGGATGAAGATATTGAAATGCTGAAAAAACTGCAGGTTGAGACCTGTATGGAGTGCGGCTGCTGCGCATACGTTTGCCCTGCAAACCGTCCGCTGATCCAGTCCAACCGCATTGCAAAGGCCACCCTTCGTGAGGTCGCCGCAAAAGAAAAAGCAAAGGAGGTATTATAATGGCACCGAAGCTGCAGCTTTCCTCATCTCCCCATATTCTGACCCATCGTACCTCCCGTAAGATTATGCTGGATGTGGTCATCTCTCTGCTGCCCGCCACCGCCGCCGGTATCGTCTGGTTCGGTCTTCCCGCAGTGGCAGTGATTCTGACCTGTATTATCGCAGCCATCCTTTCGGAGATGCTCTTTAACTATGCAGTCAAGAAAAAGCAGACCATCGGCGATTTTACCGCTGTGATCACCGGTCTGCTCCTGGCATTGAATCTGCCCGCCAATGTGCCTCTCTGGCAGGCGGCGATCGGTTCTGTATTTGCCATTATCGTCGTAAAATGTCTCTTTGGCGGACTGGGTAAAAATATCGTCAATCCCGCCATTACCGCCCGTGTATTTATGTTGGTATCCTTCGGCTCTATGGCGCAGGCGGCATATCCTGCCGACGTCACTGCCGGTGCTACTCCGCTGGTAGAGCTGGCAGAGGGAAAGACCCTTGACCTGATGGATCTTTTCATCGGTCATCACGGCGGTGCCATCGGTGAGACCTGCATTCTGGCTCTGCTGATCGGCGGCATCTATCTTTTGGTCAGGGGCGTGATCACCTGGCATCTGCCTGTGGCTTTTATCGGTACGGTCTTTGCCTTCACCTTCGCAGTGGTGGGCGATTTCACCACCACTCTGGCTTGGTGCCTTTCCGGCGGTCTGTTCTTGGGTGCCATCTTTATGGCCACCGACTACGTAACCTCTCCCGATGCCGGTGTCGGTAAGCTCCTCTTCGGTATCGGCGCAGGTATCATCACCGTGCTGATCCGCCTCTGGGGTAATTATCCCGAGGGTGTGTCCTTTGCGATTTTGATGATGAATATCCTCAATCCGTTCATCCTGTCCTGGACCATCCGTAGACCCTTTGGAGGTGGCAAAGTATGAAATTATATGTAAAGAGTCTGGTGGTACTGACCGCCATCTGCGGCGTTGTTGCCGTGCTGCTTTCTGCGGCAAACTTTATCACTTCCCCCATCATTGAAAAGAATGCAGCGGCAGCCGCCAATGAGGCACTGCTGGTTGTAATGCCCGAGGGCGAGGATTTTCAGTCTATGGATCTTTCGTCCTATGAGCTGCCCGCCACTGTAAGAGAAGTTTTCAGTGAGAAGAACGGCGGCTATGTTGTGAAGCTGGAGACCGTCGGTTATTCCACCGGAATGGTGATTATGTGCGGCGTGGATGCCAAGGGCACTGTGACCGGTGCTACCTGCCTTTCCAGCGGTGAGACCTTGGGCTATGAGCTGACCTACGGTGAGAGTGCCAAGGGTGCTACCCTTGAGACGGTGGACGGCTTGGACGTTGTATCCGGTGCCACCAAGACCACCGAGGGCTATCGTAACGCCGTCAAGGATGCCTTGAATACGGCAGTGATTTTGGGCGGCGGCTCGGTAGATCTGCGCAGCGAGGAGGAGATCCTGAACGATAATCTCTCCGCAGCACTTTCTGCCGCAGAGGGGAAGTTTACCGAACTGTTCCTCACTGAAGAGACAGAGCTGATCTCCGCTGTGTATACCGCCGATAACGGTGCAGGTGCAGTCTGCATCGTGGGTGAAGAATTTATTGCAGTAGATGCAGAAGGCACTGTCCTTACTGCCGTTGCAGAGGATCGGAAGGCGGCTCTTTCCGCCGAGGCGAAGAAGCTTCTCTCCTCTACCTTGAAGGAGATCGACCTTTCCGAGTATGAGGAATTGCCCAGCCAGTTGCAAAAGGCTTATAAGACCTCCGGCGGCAATTATCTCTTTGAACTGCGCGCTGCGGGCTTTGGTATCAATGGCGACGCTTATTATTATCCCTCCGGTGAATATATCTATCTGAAGGTCTCTGTTACCGAAGAGGGCAAGATCATCGCTTGTAAGACGACAAAGCAGTCCGAATCGGACGGTATCGGCTCTGCCTGCGGTGAGGCTTCCTTCTATACCCAGTTCAACGGTAAGACGGAATCCGATTATAAAGAAATTGATGCGATCAGCGGCGCAACCATCACCACCAACGGCTATAAGACCGCCGTCGGCAAGGTGTTTGAGGTCCTTCGCATCCTGAAAGGAGAGTCCTGAATATGAAGAACAATGAAAATCTTTCGCTCTTGATGAAGGGCTTGCTCCTTGAAAACCCCGTATTTGTACTGATTCTGGGCACCTGCCCCACCCTTGCGACCACCACCACCGTCATCGGTGCGCTGGCGATGGGTATCGCTGCTATGGCGGTACTGATCTGCTCCAATGCGGTGGTCTCTCTGCTGCGTAAGCTGATCCCCGATATGGTGCGTATTCCTTGCTATAT
>JAZQAQ010000012.1:0-1930 GCA_045545255.1 Eubacteriales bacterium
TCTCTGTGGGATGGCGCAGTTCCTCGAGAAGGATCTTGGTACCGCGCACCTCGTCCCTTTGCACTCTACCCCGCAAAAACACGAGGGAACCTTTCACAATGACGGTTCGCCACCTCGCGTAAATTTTAGGGAACATAATCCCCTCCATTGCCCCTGAAATATCAGACAGCGCAAGATATCCCATTTCTTGACCGGACTTTGTCTTTACCGATTTATAAGAATCAATCTGGGCAAAGCACCAAATCTCTTTTTCATTTTCAAACTCCTCAGAAAGAGCAACAGAAAAGGTCGTAATATCTTTGCGTGCATAAATATGTCGATAAGGCTCGAAGGGACTATCGGTCAAATGGATGCCTATCATCTCTTTTTCAAAAGCGAGTTTAACCGATTTTTCAAACTCGGGTTGAGGGTCACGGAAAAAACGTTCCCCTGTCTCGGGGGGCTGCTCCAGTATTGAAAAGAGACCGATCTGTCCCTCGATCTGATCTTTTTTTTCGAGGCTCAGACTACTGATGAGCTGTTCGTATACCATCGTCAGGTGACGTCTGGAATATTTAAAACAATCAAAAACACCGCATTTGATCATACTTTCAATGGCACGGGTATTTACATCCAGACCGATAATCCGACTGCAAAAATCAACAAAATCTTTATATTCTCCGTTGCGTTCCCTTTCGAGAATAATGTCGTCCACCATCTTTGCGCCGACATTTTTGATCGCAAGAAGCCCATATATGATGCCGTCCGATGTCGCATGAAATCTGGAAAAGCTCTTATTAATATGCGGCGGTAAGACCTTAACGCCCAAGCGTCTGCATTCTTCAATATACTCCGCTGTTTTTTCGGTAGATCCAATAACGCTGGTCATTAATGCTGCAAGATAAGCGTTTTGATAGTGCGTCTTAAGATACGCCGTCTGATAAGCTACCTTGGCATAGCAGGTTGCGTGGGATTTATTAAAGGCGTATTTCGCAAAATCAATCATCTGATCAAAGATACGATTTGCAACAGCTTCAGAGATACCGTTGCGAATTGCGCCCGCTATCAGTACATTACCATCGTCATCCAAGGATCCGTGAAGGAAAATTTCGCGCTCGCGCTCCATCACATCGCCTTTTTTCTTACTCATCGCACGCGGTACCAAGTCAGCACGGGCATAAGAATAGCCTGCTAAAGAGGGGACGATCAGCATCACCTGCTCCTGATAGACGATACATCCGTATGTCACCTTTAAAATAGGCTCCAGTTCCGGAGTCAGATAACGGATACGCTCCGGATGGTTTTTATTCTCAATATAGGTCGGAATAGAGTCCATAGGACCGGGGCGATAAAGGGAAATTACCGCAATAATATCCTCAAATTCCGAGGGTTTTAGGCGCGAAAGCACCTGACGCATCCCCGGACTTTCCATCTGAAAGATACCGATTGTGTTTCCGCTTGAAAGAGTCCTGAAAGTTGCAGGATCGTACGATGGAATCGTATTAATATCAAAATCCGGCTCGGTTTGACGGATAAGCTGCTCGGTATCGTGGATGATGGTCAGATTTCGCAGGCCCAAAAAATCCATCTTCAAAAGACCAAGCTCTTCCAACGTCGTCATAGGAAACTGCGTCACATAAGAATCGCCGTTTAAAGAAATGGGCACAAAGTCACTAACCTCGTGTTCGGTAATCACAACGCCAGCTGCGTGGGTCGAATTATGACGAGGAAATCCCTCTAATCGCAGTGCCTGATTTAATAGACGCTGAACCGTTTGATTGGTTTCATAGAGTTCCTTTAACGCAGGAACATCATTGATCGCATCCTGCAGAGTAATCCCCAAACGGAAGGGAATCATCTTTGCAACAGCATCGACTTCTCCATAAGAGATGCCCATTGCACGCCCAACATCACGTACAGCCTGCTTTGCTGCCATCGTACCGAAGGTGAC
>JAZQAQ010000013.1:0-4024 GCA_045545255.1 Eubacteriales bacterium
GTCCTCTTCGTATTTATCATACATCGCTTGCCCGGTTGCACCGACTGCTTTTCCGGGCTTCAGCTGACCGGAGATCTCATCTGCCTTTTCGGCAGGAACCATAAATTTAAGAATAATGGAACCGGTATAGTCAGTGACATAGACCGAGAAACGAACATTTTTCTGATCCCAGGTAGCACGGCTATCGCATTTAAAGATATTACCCAATACAGATACGGTACCGTCAACTTGGTTAACCATATTCATCGCGTAAAAGTTTTTGCCGATCCGATCACCGATGATAGTCTTATCCGTAGGTTTAAACGGGATTTTAGGCATTTCTACCACAACTGCAGGTCTGCGCCACTCTCTTTTAACAGGTTCCTTCGGCGGAGGCGGTGCAGGGGCTTCGGGAGGAGGCGGAAGTTCGATAGGATCAGGCTCCGGAATTTCCATCAGATTTGCCTGATCTACTTGGGTTGCACCGGAAAACTCGATCTTATACGGTTTCTGATACCACTCACGCAAAACTTCCGCTAAAGTATTCTGAACTCCCAACGCGTTCATTATATCCAAGCCGCCATATTGGAGGTAAACAGTGACACTATCGTTATCAAGTGTAATGGTAGAGTCGTTTAAAAAGCCGTTAACACCGCCATTTTTTCGCTTTGCGCACTGGATAATATCGGACCAATGCGCAGCATCCAGCTCCACATCCCGAAAACTCGGAATAAGCTCAACCGTATTCAGTTCATAGCACTCTTTAATCTTTTCTTCTAATTTTAAAATATGGGAAAAAGGCACATAACCCGAAAACTCCGTATGTGCCTTTATCATTCTATGTTCTTGATTGATTGCAACCTTTGTGGCAACTGCGCCGTCAAGCAGGCGTAGCTCCTCCTCATTAAAGGTGCAACGCTTAAAAAAACTAAGTAAGTTTTTATTCGCCATTTCAATCTTCCCTTGACATTTCTTTTATTTCTGCCATTAAGGCATCAAAAAGTTGATGCTCCGGCACCTTTTTCACGATTTTACCTTTTTTGAAGATAAGTCCTTCCCCATCGCCGCCGGCGATTCCAACATCGGCTTCACGAGCTTCGCCGGGTCCATTGACAGCGCAGCCCATTACAGCGACCTTTAAACCACTATGATTCTTTTCCAGCGCCTTTTCTACGCGCTCGGCAATCTCGATCACAGGAATCTTGGTACGACCGCAGGTGGGGCAAGAAACGAGCTGACAAGCCCCCTCTACGAGATCAAGTGCTTTCAAAATGCGAAAACCAGCATAAATCTCTTCCACCGGATCAGCAGTCAGAGAAACACGAATGGTCGAACCGATCCCATCCGTCAAAAGACTGCCGATACCGATGGCGTTTTTGACGAGCCCCATCTCACGGGTACCTGCTTCGGTTACACCCAGATGGAACGGATAGTCGCACACCTTTGCCAGCAGACGATAGGCTTGAATCATTTTACGCACATCAGAGCTTTTGATGGAAATGACGATATCGTGAAAATCCAGTCTTTCCAAAATCCGAACGTGACGCATAGCACTCTCAACCATCGCCTCGGGTACGGGAGAACCATACTTTTCCAGTAATTCACGCTCAAGAGAGCCGCCATTGACACCGATACGAATCGGAATATTTCTCGATTTGCAGGCATCGACGACCGCCTTGACTTTTTCCTCGGAGCCAATATTTCCGGGGTTAATGCGAATTTTGTCTGCCCCTGCATCTACAGAAGCGATTGCCATCCGATAATCATAATGAATATCGGCCACAATGGGCATCGAAACTGCTTTTTTGAGTCTGCGGATCGTCTCCACGGAATCGCGATTCGGGACACTTAAACGTAAAATCTCGCAGCCTGCTTGCTCCAATGCGATCGCTTGAGCAACAGCAGCATCGTGATGCCCTGCAGCGGTGTTCAGCATTGACTGGACATAGATATGCCCGTCACCCAATGTTAAGTTTCCGACACGAACCGATCTGGACACGATCCACACCTCCTAAAACAAATTAATTATATCTTTAAAGGTCACAACGACCATCAAACCCATCAAAAGAATCAAACCGATCCCATTTAAAGCCATTTCGACTTTGGGATTCAGCGGCTTTCTGCGAATCGCCTCCACCAAAAGAAGTAAAATTCGCCCTCCATCCAATGCAGGAAACGGCAAAAGGTTCATAATGCCAAGATTGATTGAAATAAATGCAACGACCATCAGCAGAGAGGATAAACCGTTAGAAGCACTCTCCCCGATTGCGGATGCGGTACCGACAGGTCCGCTTACCTGACTGTAATCTGCCTCCATCGTAAAAATTGAGCCGACAAAAGAATAGATCGATCTCGAAACAGAAACGGTATAACCGAAGGAATACTTAAAAACAGAGAACAAATCGCGTTTTTCTCCATAGACCTTAAAGTCGGTATCGTGGAATGAGCCCATATTCTCCATTTCAATTTTGGGGAAACGGACATTCTCAAGCTTTATCTTCTCGCCGCCTCTTTTAACGATCAAATCAAAATCTTCTGCCTTACTATCTTTACTCAATGCATACGAGATATCCATATAAGAGAAGATTCGATAGCCGTCAATTGCAATAATCTCATCCCCCACCTGCAATCCTGCGGAGGAAGAGATCGCATCTTCGTTAAACTGCGCTACCGTCGTAGTGGGATATGCCTCAATCGAAGCATTAATGCAGCAAATCAAAATAAATCCCATCAGGATATTCATTGCTGCGCCCATAACCAAGACTAAAAAGCGTTTCCATTTCGGCTTTTTGCTAAAAGCATTTTCATCATCGCTTTCGCCGTCCTCGCCTTCCATCTGCACAAAGCCACCGATTGGAAATGCGCGTACAGAAAAACGACAAAGCTTTCCGTCTCGCTTAAAGAGCGTGGGACCCATACCGACGGAAAATTCGTGAATCTTGATCTTCGCCCATACCGCGGTAAAGAAATGCCCAGCCTCGTGGGACAGAATTAAAACGCCAAAAACCAATACGGTAATGACGATATTAAAAACGATCTGCATCAAAATTTCCCTTCTTCATAAGAATTGCAAACCAGCGCACGAGCCATACGGTCGGCAGATAAAACATTTTCAAGAATCTCCGCATCACCGGACGGTGTTTTTTCCAATGCTTTTTCGACCAGATCGGCAATTTCGGTAAAACGAATCTTACCATTCAAAAAAAGAGAAACCGCCTGCTCGTTTGCACCGTTTAATACAGTCGGATATAATCCGCCCGCACGGCTGGCCTGCTTAGCAAGCCGCAAGCAAGTAAAGGTTTCTTCATCAACCTGATCGAAATGAAGTGTTTTCCCGATCAAAGAAAGGGCAAAATCCCCGCTTTTTACACGATTAGGATAAGTCAAAGCATATTTAATCGGCAGATACATAGACGGAACACCCATTTGCGCTATAACGGAATGATCCTCAAATTCCACTGCAGAATGAAGAATACTCTCGCGATGGACAACTACTTCAATTTGATCGTCCGATACATCGAATAACCATTTCGCTTCCATCCATTCGAGGCCCTTATTCATCAAGGTAGCACTGTCGATGGTAATTTTAGAGCCCATACTCCAATTGGGATGCTTCAAAGCATCCGCAAGTGTCACCTGCTCCAGTTCAACTTTGGTACGCCCGAAGAAAGGTCCTCCGGACGCTGTCAGCAGCAATTTGGAAATCTTATTTCCGGATGCACCCTGCAAACATTGGAAGATCGCGCTGTGTTCGCTATCGACCGGTAAAATACGGACACCCTTCTTGGCGGCAGCAGGCATAACGATCTGACCCGCGCATACAAGGGTCTCTTTATTAGCCAAACCGATATCCTTCCCCGCCTCAATAGCGGCAAGGGTGGGTTTTAACCCGATCATCCCCATCATCGCGGTTACAACAATAGAGGCGTTCGGAGCGGAAGCAACTATACAGTTACCTTCATCACCCGAATAGACTTCACAAGGAAAGTCCCCCAGCCTCTCTTTAAGTATCTGCGCACGAGAGGGATCATAAGTCGGATCGTAG
>JAZQAQ010000014.1:0-4500 GCA_045545255.1 Eubacteriales bacterium
CTTATCAATTTCTTCGTCAGAATATTTCAAAGTAGACATATAGGATTCGTGATACTTATCAGCCAAGGTAGAGAGTTCCAGGCACTTGCGTACATCGCCCTCTTTTACGCCGGTACCAAATACAGCGCTGAGGAAGGTTTCGTTGTCCACCTTATTCTCTTTTGCATATTCATAATATTCATCAATGATGCCCTGAACAGACTTTTTATCCGCATCATCCAAAGACATTCCTGCTTTAATGGCATTCTCGGCGAGATACAGATACTCCTTCACCTGGCTGCCAGCCATATCACAGAAATACTCAAACCAGGTCGAGCCGCTTTGAAGTGTGCAATCCTGACGCTTCAAGGATTTACTTGTATCCAGACCCAGAGAAGAGAGATAGGTCGAATAGTTATTTGCGAAAGAATTATACTGCGTATAGAAATAATACGACATCATCGCAGCATCAATCTTATAATTCTCAGACTCCATTACGATGGTATCACGCTGAATGGTTCCCTTGTTGTATGCAGAGGAATAAATTGTATGATACAAAACTCCGCCAACAAGACAAACCAATAAGACTGCAGCAATAATAGATGTAGCAATCTTTGTTGTCTTTGCTTTTTTAGCTTTCTTGACAGCAGCAATCTTCTGCGCCTCTTTTTCGGCAGCGCGACCTGCGCGAATCCGTTGTCCTTTAGCCATGGTAAAACCTCCGTGTTAAGTATATTAGATACATTATACACTACTTTTTTTATTTTGTGAATACTGATTTCGTAAAAAATATATGAAATTTAAAAGGGCTCTTCAAATGAAAAGCCCTTTTGGATTTATGATTTACTGCTCGCCGAAACGATTTCTCTTCACATAAGTGGTATGCAGCAGCTTATGAGCCTTATGGCTGCCGGGTCTCTCGAGATAAGTATCATAGAGTTCCTTAATTACAGGGTTCTCATGGGACTTTCTGAGAGTCATAGCAGCATCGGTATCATAGAGAGCCTTAGCACGCAGAGCACGCAGATCCTCAAAGTTACGAACAGATGCAGGCTGGAAGGGCTGACCGCCACCGTTGACACAACCGCCGGGGCAAGCCATTACTTCGATAAAGGTATAGTCGGCTTCGCCGGACTGAACCTTCTTCAGCAGTTCTTTAGCGTTTGCCAAACCGGAGCAAACAGCAACCTTAACGTCTAAATCGCCAACCTTATAAGCGGCTTCCTTGATGCCTGCGGTACCGCGAACATCGGTGAACTCCAGCTTGCCAAGTTCTTCGCCGGTAAGTTTTTCAACTGCGGTACGAAGAGCAGCTTCCATAACGCCACCGGTGGCACCGAAGATCAAACCGGCACCGGAACCAATACCCAGCGGATTATCGAATTCGCTATCCTCCAGCTTAGTGAAGAACAGGCCGGCTCTCTTGATCATTCTTGCCAACTCACGGGTAGTGATGGCAATATCAACATCAGGAACACCTGCCGCACTCTGATCCTCACGACCAACCTCAAACTTCTTGGCAGTACAAGGCATTACAGATACACTTACGATATCCTTGGGATCGATATTGTTCTTCTCAGCATAGTAGGTCTTAATGATTGCACCAAACATCTGCTGAGGAGATTTACAGGAAGAAAGATTGGGAATCATATCAGGGAAATAGTGCTCGCAGAACTTAACCCAACCGGGAGAGCAAGAGGTGATCATCGGCAGAGTTCCGCCGTTCTGTACACGCTCGATCAGCTCATTAGCCTCTTCCATAATGGTAAGGTCGGCGGTAAGGTTGGTATCAAACACCTTATCGAAGCCCAGCTTCTTCAGAGCAGTAACCATCTTACCCTCAACATTGCTGCCGATGGGCATATCAAAGGCTTCGCCCAAGGTAACACGGATTGAGGGAGCAACCTGGACAACTACGTGCTTGGTAGGATCAGCAAGAGCAGCCCAAACCTTATCAGTATCATCCTTTTCACCCAGCGCACCGGTGGGGCAAGCAACGATACACTGACCACAGCTTACGCAAGGGGTTGCACCCAGGTCTTCATCAAAAGCAGAGCCAATGTGAGTAGCAAAGCCTCTCTCGTTGGCGCCGATTACTGCAACAGACTGATTCTTTTCACAAACAGCCACACAGCGACGGCAAAGGATACACTTATTATTATCACGATACATATGAGCAGCGGAAGTATCGATATCATAGCAACCGACCTCGCCTTCATATGCATTTTCTTTTTCCACCTTGTACTCATTACACAGACGCTGCAGTTCGCAGTCTCCGGAACGAACACAAGAGAGACATCTCTTATCGTGGTTGGAAAGAATCAGCTCCAAGGTCTGACGTCTTGCTTTCAGAACCATAGGGCTATGGGTATAAATGTCCATACCCTCAGCTACAGGGAATACACAAGCGGCAACCAAACGGCCGACGCCATTCACTCTGTTCTCAACAACGCAGATACGGCAAGCACCGATTGCATTGATCTCCTTCAGGAAGCACAGAGTGGGGATATCAATATTCATTTGTCTGGCAGCCTCCAGAACAGTCGTACCGGCAGGAACGCTGACCGGAGTGCCATTGATCTTTAAGTTAATCATTTGCATTCTTCTCCTCTCCTTTACTTCCGAACGATTGCCTTAAACTTACACTTGCTTACGCAAACGCCGCACTTAATGCACTTATCCTGATCGATGGTATGCATATTCTTGACAGTACCGGTGATTGCATTAACGGGACAGTTACGTGCACACAGGGTACAACCCTTACAATCCTCGGTAATCTCATAGCGCATCAAATCCTTACATACGCCGGCGGGACAACGCTTCTCAACGATATGAGCCTCATACTCATCTCTGAAGTAGCGCAGAGTAGAAAGAACAGGGTTAGGTGCAGTCTGACCCAAGCCGCAGAGGGAGTTTGCCTTAATGTAGTAGCACAGCTCTTCCAAATCATCAAGATCCTGCATAGTAGCCTTGCCGGAAGTGATCTTTTCCAAGTACTCCAGCATTCTCTTGGTACCGATACGGCAGGGAGTACACTTACCGCAAGACTCATCTACCGTAAACTCCAGGAAGAACTTGGCGATATCAACCATACAGTTATCTTCGTCCATAACAATCAGACCGCCGGAACCCATCATAGAGCCGATAGCGATCAAGTTATCATAGTCGATGGGAGTATCGATCAAAGAGGCAGGGATACAACCGCCGGAAGGACCGCCGGTCTGAGCCGCCTTGAACTTCTTGCCATCGGGAATACCGCCACCGATATCCTCGATAACTTCACGCAGGGTAGTACCCATAGGAATCTCAACCAGACCGGTATTGGTGATCTTACCGCCCAGAGCGAATACCTTGGTACCCTTGGACTTCTCGGTACCCATAGAGCTGAACCACTCAGCACCATTCAGGATGATCTGAGGAATATTGGCGTAAGTCTCAACGTTACAGTTCATAGTGGGGATACCGAAGATACCCTTTTCAGAGGGGAAAGGAGGACGGGGACGGGGCTCACCGCGATTACCCGCGATAGAGGTCATCAATGCAGTCTCCTCAGCGCAGACGAACGCGCCTGCACCCAGACGAATCTCCATATCAAAGTTAAAGTCAGTACCAAAGATGCCTTCACCCAGCAGACCGTATTCACGAGCCTGAGAAATAGCGATCTGCAGACGGTTTACAGCGATGGGATACTCTGCACGGATGTAAACAAAGCCCTTGCAAGCGCCAACTGCATAAGCAGCAATCGCCATAGCCTCGATAACAGCGTGGGGGTCACCCTCCAGGATGGAACGGTCCATAAACGCGCCCGGGTCACCTTCGTCGGCGTTACAGCAGACATACTTGATATCTGCCTTGGTACGGGATGCCAGATCCCACTTCAAACCGGTGGGGAAACCACCGCCGCCACGGCCACGAAGACCGGAATCCTTGATGCATTGAATGACATCAGCAGGAGTCATTTCGGTCAGAACCTTGCCCAAAGCCTGGTAACCGTCATAAGCGATATACTCATCGATGATCTCGGGGTTGATAACACCGCAGTTTCTCAGAGCAACACGCTTCTGTTTCTTATAGAAGTTGGTATCGTTCAGAGAAGCGTGAACACCCTTCTCCTCCATCTCTGCAACTTCGCTGTAGAGATACTTCTTAACGATACGGCCCTTGATGATATGCTCAGATACGATCTCGGGAATCGCATCAGCATCAATACGGCTATAAAAAGAACCTTCCGGATAAACGATCATGATGGGGCCCAAAGCACAAAGACCGAAGCAACCGGTCATAACGACTTTGACTTCATCCTGGAGATTATTTTTCTCCAACTCGGCGTTCAGCGCCTCCATAATGCTCAAAGAACCGGAGGATGTACAACCTGTACCGCCGCAAATTAAAATATGGTTTCTAATCATTGTTCAAAATCCCCCTTATTTCTGGTAAGCGCCGATGGTGAATTCCTGAACAACCTTATTGTTTACAATATGCTCAGTAACTACCTTAGCCACTTTATCTTCATCCATCTTA
>JAZQAQ010000015.1:0-8653 GCA_045545255.1 Eubacteriales bacterium
CATCAAAAACGGCGGCCGCACCCCCATTGCAGGTATGGTACACGCGGTGGTGCTGTTGCTGGTACTGCTGTTTCTGATGCCCTATGCGGGACTCATTCCCATGCCCACCATTGCTGCCATCCTCTTTGTGGTGGCCTACAATATGAGCGAGTGGAAGCGCTTTGTCCGAGTGGTCAAGAGCGCACCCAAGAGTGACACGTTGGTGATGGTCATCACCTTTGCTCTCACCGTTATTTTTGATCTGGTCATTGCCATCGAGGTAGGTATGGTGCTGGCGGCGATGCTCTTTTTGAAGCGTATGAGTGAGGAGGCCCACGTCACGGGTTGGAAGTACGTGGACTCCGAAAACGACAAGGACAACACCGAGCTCAAGGTGATCCCCGAAAACGTGCGCGTCTACGAGATCAGCGGACCCATGTTCTTCGGCGCCGCCGACAAGATCCTCGATATCACCTTCAAGGACTATACCGATACGCTCATTCTGCGTATGCGCGCGGTGCCCGCCATGGATGCCACCGCTATGAATTCACTGGAGACCCTCAAGGCACAGTGCGACAAGCGCGGCGTTCGTCTGATCCTTTCCCACGTAAACGAACAGCCCCTGCGCGTAATGCAAAAGGCGGGCTTTTACGATAAGGTAGGCGCCGACAACTTCTGCGCCCACATCGACGAGGCAATTGAAAAAGCTAAAGGAGAGTAATCATGAGTAGTGAAAACAAAAGCAAGCTGATCCATCTGGCGTGGATTATTCCGGTGGGATTGGCTGTGATCGTACTGTTAAACGTTGCGGCGTATTTTGCAATTTCATTTTTGATGGGTCCTCCCCAAAATAATTCCGAATCGCAGCAGCAGATCACAGTCCGCGATCCCGACGTGATCCGGTTTGTACTGCCGAAGGCAGGAATGGACGTGGAGGCGGATCCCGAGGCCGCATTTGCGCAGGGTACAACCGTTCTTAACGCCTTGGATATCAAGACGGCGGAGGCTCAGTATGTGGAGGGAAAATATGTTGTAGCCATTGAGTTCAACGATGCCGGCACCTCCAAGCTTTCCGAGATCACGGAGGAAAATGTGGGGGGATATTTGGGGATCGTTGCAAATGGTGAACTGATCAGTTTCCCGATGATCAGCTCAAAGATCACGGATGGTCTTGCTGTAATTGAAGGCGGATTCACCGTGGAGCAGGCAAAGGAACTTGCAAATCTTATAAATCAAAATCTTTAACGTTTTCTAAAACAAAGGAGAATGCCTATGCACATCAGTGTACAGACCGGCGGTCTGATCGAGACCTACGGCGCTGAGAAAACGGCAAAATTTATCAGTGAGGCAGGCTTTACCGGTATCGATTGGGGTATCAATCGCGGCTGGGACCGCGCCGCCATCAAGGAACTGGGGTATCTGCCGCAGGGCTGTATTTATGACAAGAGCGATGAAGAGATCGACGCCTATTGGAAAGAGCAGAACGATGCCTGGAAAAAGTATGGTCTGCAGGTGGTGCAGGCCCACGCGCCCTTCCCCGCCTACGTTTTCGGTAATCCCGATTTTCTCGACTACGCCATAGAGGTCAACAAGAAATGCATCCGCTACTGTGAGCGAGCGGGCATTCCCTATCTTGTACTGCACGGTATCTCTCTGCCCTGCGGAGAAAAAGAACTGACACACGCAGACGTCGAGGAACTGAATATGAAGCTCTATACCTCGCTGATTCCCGTGCTGCGGGAAACGGATGTGGTGGTCTGCCTTGAAAATCTGTTCAGCGGTCGCGGCAGTGAGCTTCGTCAGGGTCACTGCGCCGATCCCAATGAGGCGGCGCGCCATATCGATCTGCTCAATGAAAAGGCGGGCAAGGAATGCTTCGGTCTGTGTCTGGACACGGGACATCTTCATATCCTGCACGGTGACGTGCGCACCTACGTCAGAACCCTTGGCAAGCGTATTAAGGTACTGCATCTTCACGATAATGACGGATGCAGTGATCAGCATCTGGGTCCCTACACCGGCACCTTCCCCTGGGCGGATCTGATCGAGGTGTTGCGGGAGATCGGGTATGAGGGCGATCTCAACTTTGAGACCTTTGCGCAGGTCAGGGCTGACCGCACCCCTGAGGCGATGATCCCCGAGACCCTGCGTTTTATCCGCGCCGCGGGTGAGTTCTTCCGCTCCGAGATCCAAAAATAATAAATGAGACTGTAAAACCAATGTTTTACAGTCTCATTTTTTGCAGTTAAATAACGCCTTTTTGCAGCATAATGTTGGCGTAAAGGGCGCTCTCGCCGGTGGCGATGATGCAATAAGCGGAACGCGCCGCCTCATAAAAGGCAAAGCGCTCGATGGTGCCCACGGTGCTTCCGCCGCGCTCATCGTATTTGGAAATAACGTCCTTGTACTCGTCCCAGATGGGCGTCTTGACGGGGTCACCGGGGGTGACCGCCATCAGATTGACCGACTTTTCTGCGTAGATATCCAGCGGCATCAGCTGTAATATGGCATCCAGCAGTTCAGTGCACCCGTGTCCGTCAGCGCGGATCACGATGGCGTTTTTCCCGACGCTTGCGGCGGGGAAGTTGCCGTCGGCAATGACGAGACGATCACCGTGCCCCATCTCACAGAGCGCCTTGAGCAGCTCGGGGGAAATGATTTTAGGAACGTTTTTGAGCATAAGATCCTCCTTGAGTTTGATAGGACTATTATCCTGCAAAAACGTCCGTTTGTCAATAAGCCCGAAGGCCATTCCCGCTATTTTTTATCAAAGGCGGGGTTAAAGGCGTAGTAGTTGCGGGAGTTGAGATGGTCAAGCACTTTATTAAGGCTCTCGCCGAATCTCTGATAGTGCACGATCTCGCGCTCGCGCAAAAAGCGCAGGGGCGCGATGACGTCGGGATCCTTCATCAACCGCAACACGTTTTCATAGGTGGTGCGCGCCTTTTGCTCTGCTGCAACGGCAAAAGTGCAACTTTTGACAACAAAATTAATCCAATTGGATTAATTTTATATCACATTTTGCCTTTGGCAAAATATATCACTAAAAACTCCAATGTATTGTTATCGGAACGTCCTTGGTTTTGGGGATTCTCTTGCCTACGGAAATGTAGTCAATGAGTATTTCCACCATCTCTCTGGTGAGGTGTTTGAGGTTTGTGTAACGCTGTGTGATCTCTCTGCGGTTGTCTCCGACTTCGATTTTTACGTGGATTTCTTCAATCTGCTTACGCCCGTCGGAAATGAGCTTCTCAAGGCGGTCACGATCATCAACAAAGTCTTTCGACATTACAGTGTAGTCAGATGCACTGATCAGTCCTTTGACTTTGTCCATATACAGCTCGCGAATACCCTTGCTCAGCTCAGCAACCCTTTTCTCATAGGCGGCAATGTTGGTAAGAATAGCATCCTTTTGAGACTGTAAGTTGGAACAAAACTCAATCTTTCTCTCCAAATCGTCCTTGTTCAGATACTCCTTGGAAAGGCGGTTCAGCTCGTCGATCACCATCTGCTCCAATTTGTCAACCGAGATAAAGGAGCCGATGCAGGCATCCCTCGCCACGTAACGGTTGGAGCACTGCAAATAATGCTTTCCCCGATTTCTAGAGGAGCGCATCACATATCCGCAGTTCATGCAGCGAGCCTTCCTTGCAAACAGACCGATGGTGCCCACGTCAAAAGGCTTTGCCCGTTCCTTGATCATCTTTTGCACTCTGTCCCAAAGCTCGCGGTCGATGATGGGTTCGTGAGTACCTTCAACAATATACCATTGACTTTTAGGGCGGGGCTTGTTCTGCTTGGTCTTGTAGGAAATGCTGCCGTACTTGCCCTGCACCATATTGGCGATGTAGATCTCGTTGGCCAGCATATCGGAAATCGCAAAGTATTTCCAAAGGGTACTGTTTTTAGCGGTGGGCTGTTTATAACGCAGACCCTTCAGACGCTTGTATTCGGTTGGATTGGGAATGCCTCTGTCGGTGAGCATACGGGCGATTGCGGTTTTGCCGTAGCCACGGGAAAAGAGGGTGAACACCTCACGGACAACAGCGGCGGCTTCCTCGTCGATGATCAGATGCCCCTTTTGGTCGGGGTCTTTTTTGTACCCGTAAAGAGCAAAGGCACCGATATGAAATCCATTTTCACGTCTGTTCTTCAGAACGCTGCGGATGTTGTCGGACATATCCTCCAGGTACCACTCGTTTACCAGTCCGTTGATCTGGCGGGACTTCTTGTTGCCCTTGTTGGCGGTGTCGGCATTGTCCACGATGCTGACAAAGCGAATGCCCCAGATCGGGAACAAACCGTGGATGTACTTTTCCACCAGCTCCAGCTCACGGGTGAAACGGGATTGTGTCTTGCAGAGGATGATATCAAACTTTCTCGCTTCCGCGTCCTGCAGTAGGCGGTTGAACTCCGGTCGGCGTCTGTCCGCACCGGCGTAGTCGTCGTCGCTGTAAATACGGAATATCTCCCACCCCTGTTCGAGAGAGTATTGCACCAGCATTGCCTTTTGGTTTTGGATACTACCCGAGTCGTCGGTTTCAACCTGCTTGTTTCTATCTTCTTCGGATAAGCGGCAATAAATAGCTACTATGGGCTTTCCATCTCCTTTTGAGACAGAACAAGCTGTTTCCGCGTTCATTACACCATAAACGGTTCCTTTAGTCACGCTTTTTCGCAAAGGCTTCCGCTTTTGCTTCTTTCCAAAGTATTGATAAGCTCGATCCACTTGTCGGTGAATTCGCGCTCGGTGGTGGTGCTTTCGCCGCTTTTGAAAACACTAACGCAAACGGTTTTAGGCTCGTTGTTTTCTGCCATATAAAACCTCCTAAAGTTGGTACTACACTATATGAAAAGCGGCAAGTCCGCTATTCCGAAGTGTGCATCGACAAGATGAAAAGGGATATTAATTTTGGCAAGTAAAAAGCGATAGCACACTTCAAAGTCCGAAGTGTGCTATCGTGATTTAATATTGAATTAGTCTAACAATTCCTTTGCTCTGCGCTGAATCTGCTTTTCAATCAGCTTCAAACGGTCAGCAGGCAGATTATAACGGGAATGCTTTTTGAATTTGAAGTTTAGTAGATGTCTGAGACCTTCCTTATGTGCAGAGGTCAGAACCTTTTTCGCGCTTGCCACAAACTCATCATAAACGCAAGGCAGAAGCGTTTCAGCATATCGTTTCAACGCTTCGTCGGAGGAAAGGTCATCTCTGCCTGCAAAATTGAACAATGCATTACCATGATCAAATAATGGTGCAGGTGCGACGATCTTGTTTGTTTTGTTATCAACCAAGAATCCAAAGTTGCCAAAGTGTCTGTCTGTGTTGAAGATCAACGCATCCAGTACGATCATATCGTCAAGTGCTTTCACAAAGTCGGCACCCAGAGATTCATAATACTCCCTGACTGCTTTCATACCACCGGTGGTTACAATTCTTCCTACAGGGAGGAAGGAGTAATCCTTGCTCGTGAACAAGTCACAAGTGGAACACAGTTCGCCCTTCCATTTGGAGAGATTGTACGGAATTGCATTGATGCCCATAATTTCAGCCACCTGAAAGGCGTAGAACTCTGAATACGGCTCGTTACCGGTATTGGATGCACCGGATGTGCCGCCCTTAAAAAGCTTGATCTGACCGCGTTCACGCCGCCAGCATTTCGGCAGCATACCGTTAGTGGTGAACTCGGGGCAGGATGCAAGGGAGGTGCGAATACTGCTGCCGTATCCGGTAAATGCAATCAAAGCAAGGATCTGGCTGAATCGGTTTTCATAAAGATTGAAGTCATCGAATTTTCCGTTAAATCCTTCCTCAACAACCCAATAACAATCGTTCAGGGATAAACCCTTTGATACCTTGATAATGTTGATCGGGCGGTTAAGATTCAATCCGCATTTGCTGAGAAAATTGTGTACATAAGCACGGTTCTTGGGGATGGTTCTGTGCTTTAACCATTTGGTAATTCCTTCACCGCTAACATCCAAGTCCAGAGGAAATAATTCCTTCTGCTCATCGTTTTGCCACAAAATCTGAATCTCAGGAGTATTGCTATCCTCGGTGGCAGAAAAACGGATGAGCGTAGTATCAAAGTGTTTAAGCTCGTAATTCATTTTCGCACCTCCGATTTTATTTAGTTTAACCATTATACCATAATTTCAAAATAATATCAACGATTATTGCGGATTTATTCAAGAACACTTTTAAAGAAAGTGTAAATTTAGTGTTTTTTTGAATTCCCCCTTATTTTAATTCAGTTTTCCAAAAATGATTCCCCTTTAGGATTAATGATAGAGGAATATTAATAAAAAATGGATTGAATACCGGTTTGTATGGGATTCACAGGCTTAAAAGCGAAATGCACTCAGATAAAACCGAAGTTCACATATGATTTACACTGATTTATGACTTTTCTATCTAAAGTCATAGAAGATTATTTTCCCTCCGGAATGATAAGATTTCGGAATGATTTTGAGATGATTTTACACTTTTTAATGCTCCACTTTATCTTTTTTATGTCAATAAAGATGATAGTAATTTTCGATATGATAAGAGATAAATCTCCCCAATTTCGAAACGAGGGGCGAGAGTAGTCATCCCGAAACGCTTCCGTCATTTCGAAAAGAAGTCATCCGGTCATACCGAAAGGATAGGCACTCTTTCATTTGAAAATGAACGGATGAATCCGTTATAAATCAAAAATGAATCTGGATGCATTTTGAAATGATGCTCATAATCTTCATTCCGAAATGACGTGCATAAATTCCCGTTAGCGCCGATATGCCGAAAAGTAATTGAAATGTTCACAATAATGCGGTATAATTTCCTAGTGATTATGAAACACGAACGGCAAGGGATGATACTATGAACGACAACAAAGAAATGCTGGGTACGGCACCCATCGGAAAGCTGCTGTTTAAGCTTGCACTTCCCACGGTGGTGGCTCAGCTTATTAATATGCTTTACAACATCGTTGACCGCATTTATATCGGTCATATGCCCGGGGATGGCAGCATGGCGCTGACGGGTGTTGGCGTATGTATGCCTATCATTATGATCATATCCGCTTTTGCGGCTCTCATCAGCTCCGGCGGTGCGCCAAGGGCGTCCATCTATATGGGAAAGGGCGAGAATGAGTCTGCCGAAAAGATCTTGGGCGGCTGTTTTACCCTTCAGCTCATCCTCTCCGCAATTCTCACCGTCGTACTGCTGATCTGGAATGAGGATCTGCTTTTGATGTTCGGTGCGAGCAAGAATACCATCGGTTACGCCACCGACTATATGAATATTTACGCCATCGGCACGGTCTTCGTTCAGCTTACCCTCGGTATGGGTGCATTCATCACCGCCCAGGGCTTTGCCAAGGTCGGTATGATGACGGTGCTCATCGGTGCGGTCAGCAATATTATTCTTGACCCCGTATTTATCTTCGGATTTGATATGGGAGTTCAGGGTGCGGCACTGGCTACCATCATGTCTCAGGCGATCTCTTGTGTGTGGGTCCTCAGCTTCCTGCGCGGGAAGAAGACCTACCTAAAGCTCCAACGCAAGAATATGCGTATTGACACAAAGCTTGTTTTGCCATGTGTTGCTTTGGGTCTTTCTGCGTTCATTATGCAAGGCAGTGAAAGCGTGATCTCGGTCTGCTTTAATTCCTCGCTTCTAAAATACGGCGGTGATATTGCCGTGGGTGCAATGACCATCCTCACCAGCGTGATGCAGTTTGCTATGCTGCCTATGCAGGGTATCGCTCAGGGCGCACAGCCCATTTCCAGCTACAACTACGGTGCGAAGAATACCGACCGTGTAAAAAAGACCTTTAAACTGCTTCTGACCTCCTGTGTCGTCTATTCCTTTGTTATCTGGGGTGCTATTATGCTGTTCCCGCAGGTATTTGCAGGGATCTTTACGCCCGACAAAGAACTGATCGACTTTACTGCAAATGCCCTTCGGATCTATTGCGGCGTGATGTGCATTTTCGGTATTCAGATCGCTTGCCAGATGACCTTTGTTTCCACCGGCAACGCACCTTGCTCCATCATCGTTGCCATCGTGCGTAAGTTCGTCCTGCTTCTGCCGTTTATTTATCTGATTCCCAATCTTGTGCAGAATAAGACCATGGGCGTTTACCTTGCCGAGCCTGTGGCAGATATTATAGCAGTAACCTTTACGGCGATCCTCTTTGCCGTTCAATTCAAAAAATCACTGAAGAAATCAGAAAAGGAGACAGTATAATGAAAATTGCAGTAACTTATGAAAACGGTGAAGTATTTCAGCACTTTGGTCATACCGCACAGTTTAAGCTCTACGAGGTACAGGCCGGCAAGATCGTAAATGCAGAAGTAGTAGATACCAACGGGAGCGGCCACGGCGCATTGGCGGGACTTCTTTCTTCGCTGAATGTAGACGTCCTCATTTGCGGCGGCATCGGCGGCGGTGCGCAGATGGCACTGGCGCAGGCAGGTATCAAGCTCTTCGGCGGGGTCCACGGTAATGCGGACGAGGCAGTGGAGGCATTCCTTGCAAACAGCCTAAACTATGACCCTGAAGCCAAGTGTGACCACCACGACCATCACCATGGAGAGGACCATACCTGCGGCGACACGGCTGCGGCAGTAACTGCGGTTCCCACGGTTGCCATTAAAAGCAGAATAGATACAATTAACCGCTGAAAGC
>JAZQAQ010000016.1:0-2237 GCA_045545255.1 Eubacteriales bacterium
CACCATCATCGGGAGTAAGCTGTACACCCTTGTCCGCCACCACACCGCCGAAATACTTGTTGCTCATGGAAATGGTACGGTTTACCAGATTACCAAGAGTGTTCGCCAAATCGGAATTCAAACGCTCCGCAATCAGCTCCCAGGTAGCATTACCATCATTCTCATAAGGCATCTCGTGAAGCACATAATAACGAACCGCATCCACACCAAAATAATCTACCAAATCATCAGCATAGATTACGTTTCCTTTAGACTTACTCATCTTGTCATTGTTCATGAGAAGCCAAGGATGACCGAATACCTGCTTGGGCAATTCCTCACCCAAAGCCATCAGGATGCAAGGCCAGTAGATGGTATGGAAGCGCACGATGTCTTTGCCGATCAAATGAAGATCGGCGGGCCAGTAATGCTTATAGTCCTCGGTGTGGTTGCCTTCGGGATCATAGCCTGCGAAGGTGATATAGTTGGAAAGTGCGTCGATCCAGACGTATACCACGTGACCGGGATCAAAGTCTACCGGAATACCCCAGTTGAAGGAGGTACGGCTGACGCAGAGATCCTGCAGACCGGGCTTGATAAAGTTATTGACCATCTCGTTCTTACGGGCGGGCGGCCAGATAAATTCGGGATTTTTTTCGATATGCTCCGCTAAACGGTCGGCATATTTGGAGAGCTTGAAGAAGTACGCCTCCTCCTTTGCGGGATGGACTTCTCTGCCGCAGTCGGGACATTTGCCGTCCACAAGCTGGGATTCGGTAAAGAAGGACTCGCAAGGAGTGCAGTACATTCCTTCAAACTCACTCTTATAAATATCGCCCTGATCATACAGCTTTTTGAAGATCTGCTGGATCTTCTTTTCGTGCATGGGATCGGTGGTACGGATGAAGCGGTCATAGGTGGTATTCATCAGATCCCAGATCCGTTTGATCTCGCCTGCTACGTTATCTACATACGCTTGGGGCGTGATGCCTGCGGCTTCCGCCTTCAGCTGGATCTTTTCGCCGTGCTCATCGGTTCCGGTCTGGAACTGCACGTCGTAGCCCTGCATTCTTTTGAAACGCGCGATGCTGTCCGCCAGGACGATCTCATAGGTATTGCCGATATGCGGCTTGGCGGAGGTATAGGCGATCGCAGTCGTCATATAATATTTCTTTGACATAAGGTTTTCCCCCTAACATTTACATTACTTTATAGTTTAGCATAAATTTTTTTCTTTTTCAATATGTAAATTCGGCATAATTTGGGGTTGAAAAATGCCGTAATGTAGTGTAAAATGAATGTGGAAAATTTATGAAAGAAGGTATAATCCAATGAAGGTATTAGTTGAAATGTCCGCCCGTCACGTTCATCTGACGGAAGAGGCCGTTGAAATTCTGTTTGGTAAGGGTGCCAAGCTGACTATGGTTCGTGAACTTTCTCAGCCCGGTCAGTACCTTTCCGAGGAGCGCGTTGACCTGATCGGACCCAAGAAGTCCATCACCCACGTCAGCGTACTGGGTCCCACCCGTCCCGAGAATCAGGTCGAGGTCTCTCTGACCGATGCCCGTACTCTGGGTGTTGACGCTCCCATCCGTATGAGCGGCGATGTGAAGGGCAGCGGTGCCATCACCATCAAGGGACCCTGTGGCGAGATCACCATCGAAGAGGGTGTTATCGCAGCCCAGCGTCATATCCATATGACCCCCGAGACCGCTGAAAAGGGTGGCTTTACCGACGGTCAGATCGTTTCTGTTAAGGTTGCAGGTCCCCGTGAGATCATCTTCGGCGAGACCGTCCTGCGCGTATCTCCCAAGTTTGCCGATGCAATGCATATCGATACCGATGAGGCGAACGCTGTTGCATTGCCTCGCAATGCCCAGGGCGAGACGACGGAGTAAAACTTCCAAAAAAGGCACATATTCCGTCGATCGTCCCACTCGGCGTATCCCATACGCCATCGGGTCCGATCAACGAAATCTGCACTCTTTTTTGAAAGTTTGAAGAGCATTCAAAAAGGCACATATTCCGTCGATCGTCCCCTCGCAGTATTACATACAGCGTCGGGTCCGATCAACGAAATCTGCATTCTTTTTTTGAAGCTTTAAGCAAAAATAACAGCCGCCTTCGGGCGGCTGTTTTCCTAAAAGGAGAAACAATATGTGGAAGCAAAAATTTGCTTTGAATATCGGTAAGCTTTTCCGTGAGGATCTGCCGGCGCAGTTGGACCTCCTGCAGCAGGCGGGAGTTGACGGCTATTT
>JAZQAQ010000017.1:0-4545 GCA_045545255.1 Eubacteriales bacterium
ATGAGCGACGGAAAGATGAGTAAATCCAAGGGCAATGTCCTCTATGCAGACGACTTGGTAGATCTCTTCGGCGTGGACGCGGTACGCTATTTCGTCCTGCACGAGATCCCCTATGCCAACGACGGCATCATCTCCTATGAGCTGATGATGGAGCGGATCAATGCCGATCTTGCCAACATTTTGGGCAATCTGGTCAACCGCACCGTCTCTATGACCAATAAATATTTTGGCGGTGAGCTGAAGCCCATCGGTGAAGAGACCGAGCTGGACCGTGAGCTCAAGGCAGTCGCCGCCGCGGCTCCTGCCGATGTGGAGAAGCATATGGACGCCATGCACATTGCAGACGCCATCGACGATATCTTCACCCTCCTGCGCCGTGCTAATAAATACGTGGACGAGACCGAGCCCTGGATTCTGGGCAAGCCCGAAGGCGATCACGTGCGCCTGGCAACCGTCCTTTATAATCTTTTGGAATGTATCCGCATCGGCGCTACCCTCTTGAAGCCCTTTATGCCCGAGACCGCAGAAAAGATCTTTGCCCAGATCGGCTGCGGCGATCAGACCTTGGAGGACGCCAAGGTATTCGGCAAGCTGGAGATCGGCAGCACCGTAGGTAAGCCGGAGATCCTCTTTGCACGGATCGATATCCCCAAGAAGCTGGAGGAGATCAAGGCTGCCAATGCTGCCAAGGCAGAAAAGGAAGTCAAGAAAGAGGCAAAGAAGGAAGAAAAACCCGAGGGCGTTGCCATCATCTCCATTGATGATTTTGCCAAGGTCGCTCTGCGCGTGGCAGAGATCAAGACCTGCGAGCCGCTGCCCAAGAGCGATAAGCTTTTGAAAATGACCGTTGATAACGGCAAGGGCATCAAGCAGGTGCTCTCCGGTATCGCCCAGTATTATACCCCCGATCAGCTGATCGGCAAAAAGGTGATCTTGGTCGATAATCTGGCTCCCGCCAAGCTTCGCGGCACCCTCAGTGAGGGAATGCTGCTGGCAGCAGACAGTGCAGACGGCGTCAAGGTCATTTTCCTGGACGGTTCCTTGGAAAACGGTGCGGTGATCCGATGATCGACGTACACGCACATATGAACGACCCCCGCTTCGACGAGGATCGGGAGGCGGTACTCTGCGGCTTAAAGACTGCAGGGATCAAACGGCTGATCAATTCCGGCTGCTGCCTTTCCTCCTGCAAGGATACTCTGGCGATGGCGGAAAAATATGACTATATTTACGCCGCCATCGGCGTCCACCCGCAAGAAGCCAACGAGCTGGAAGAGGGCGGTGAAGCGGCGTGGGAAGAGCTGAAAGCGATGCTCCGCCAACCGAAGGTGGTGGCGTTGGGCGAGATCGGGCTGGATTATTATTATGAAAATTCACCCCGCGAAGTGCAGAAGAAATGGTTCCACGCCCAGTTGACGCTGGCGGAGGAACTGGATCTTCCCGTCGTGATCCACACACGCGACGCGATGAAGGACACTTTAGATATCCTTCGTGAGCATCCCAATAACCGCGGGATCTTCCATTGCTACAGCGGATCGGTGGAATCCCTGCGAGAGATCTTGAAGATGGGCTGGTCCATCTCTCTGGGCGGAGTGGTCACCTTTAAGAATGCCCGCGTCGCCAAAGAAGTGGCGGCAGAGGTACCCCTTGACCGACTGATGCTGGAGACAGACAGTCCCTTCCTTGCTCCCGAGCCTCATCGGGGCAAGCGCAACAGCGCCGCCAATCTCCCCTATGTGGCGGCAGAAATTGCCCGCCTGCGCGGCATCACCCCCGAAGAGGTGGAGCGGGTAACCGATGAAAATGCCCTTAAAATGTTTAAAATGGCTTGAGCATAATGCTCAAGCCATTTTTCTTTATTTTTTTCTGGCGCCGATGGCGGTCTCTGCATTTTGCAAAAGATTGAGTAGAGAGGTAGCAAACAAAGGATACTTTTCCCGAATGGCATTTTCATCCATAGGCGGTAATTTTTTCACCTTCTTCAGCCGCTGCTGAATTTCTACCTCTAATTTTTTCATAGCACTGTCTGCCATCAGACCTGCCACATCCTTTTCCGCGCCGAAGAAGGTCTGCGGATTTTCATCGCTCCCGTCATACAGCCGACGGAACACTTGATATACGCTGATCTGCAGATATAAAGAGGCTTTATTGATCAGTTCCTTATCTCCCGTCGCACCTAAAAGATCCTCCACCACGGCAACGGAATTACAGATCAATTTTTTATTCAGCACCGGCAAAAGACTGCCCGCTCCCCGATTTCCTTGACCGGCCGCATCCTCATCGGGAACCTCCTCCAGAAGAATGGCAGAGCCGTTTTTCTCCAGCGAGCGACCCAGCAGATAATCGGCAGAAACGCCGTAAAAATCGGCGGCACGAACTAAAAACAGCAGCCCGCATTCCCGGATCCCCTTTTCATAATGGGAGAGCAATGCCTGGGAGATCCCCAATGCCTCCGCCGCCTTTTTTTGAGAGAGCCCCGCCTCCTTACGCAGATGGGTCAGAACCCTGGGAAAATCCGAAATTGCCATACCGAAATGCCTCCTGATTTTAAAAAACACTATCTAATATTATAACGAAAAATCCAAGTAAAGTCAATAATTGCGGCGCAATTTGCAAAAGTTTGGCAGGTATGTAGAATTTGACAAAACCCACTATATTTTTCGATATTTTTATGCTATACTGAAATTGAGCAAAGACCCAAAATCATCGAAAAGGAGTGACCTCAATGAAAACAACGTATGTGACCAAAAAGATGACCCTCTCGGAAAAAGAGAAGCAGCTGGTGGAAAAGAAGCTGGAAAAGCTCCATAAGTTCTTCACCGACGATGCCACCGCCGCCTTAACCTTTACCGTTGTGCGGGATGAGGTCACCGTCGAGGTGACTGTTACAGATCACGGAATGATCTTCCGCGGTGAGCGCAGTGCTGTGGATAAGATGATGGCACTGGACGAGATCATTGACCTTCTCATTCGTCAGGTTCGCAAGAATAAGACCCGCCTTTCCAAGAGCCTTTATGCCGAGGATCCCGGATTTGATCCTTGGGAGGACGGCGAGGATGATTTCAATCTGGTGCGCACCAAAGAAGTGTTCCTGCGTCCGATGGATCTTACCGAAGCCATTATGCAGATGAATCTTTTGGATCATAATTTCTTTATGTTTTTGGACAGTGAGACCGAAAAGGTCGGCGTGGTCTACCGCCGCAAAGACGGTCAATACGGCTTGATCCGCAGCGAGAATTAACGACAGCAGAAATTCCCCGAGAGACCTTGCCTCTCGGGGAATTTTTCTTTACATTTCAAGAATCGTCATATATAATGAGCCAAAAGGAGATGATACCTATGAACGAAAGAAATTATCAATTTCGCGAGCGGATGCTGCAGGTACATAAGCCTAACCGTCGCGATCCCGATGCCCTCTGCCAAAAGGGACAGGTCGAGATCACCGATCATTGGGCCATTCATATTCCAGCCCATGAGGATCGGGTGGTTTACAATGCCGCCCGTGATCTGACCGATTATTTTGCCGTTTCTATGGGCCTTTCCCTGCGCCTGCAGGTGGGCGGCGACATCCCCGAAAAAGCGATCGTCTATCAAATCGACAGAGCGTTGACGGGCAATCAATATCGCATTGTTGTAAACGAGGAGCAGGTCACCCTTTACGGTGCGGACAGCAGAGCCGCGGCACAGGCGGGCTATCATCTGGAAGATCTGATGAATTTTGCAGAAGCGCCCTATCTTGATCTGCAGGACACCCTCAAAGAGCCCTTGTATGACACCCGCATGACCCACAGCGGCTACGGATTGGATCAGTTCCCCGATCAACACCTCTCCGCTCTTGCTCATACAGGCTTCACCTCCATTCTTTTGTTCGTCAAAGGGTATAATCAATCCTCCGGCTGCTATCAGGATTTTAACGAACTGATCTACCGGGCGGCAGGCTACGGTCTGGACGTCTACGTATACAGCTATCTCAAAAACGAGGTCTATCCCGAGGGGGAGGAAGGCAAAGCCTTCTACGATCACCTCTACGGCGACCTCTTCCGCAAATGTCCCGGCTTTAAGGGGGTCATCTTGGTGGGGGAATCCTGCGAGTTCCGCAGCCGCGATGAACGCACCTCGCAGATGATGCGGCTGGAAAACCGCCTGCCCAACGGCGAGCGTATCGTCAAGGATAAGCCCAACCCCGGTTGGTGGCCTTGCCGGGACTATCCTCAGCTTCTGACCATGATCCGCGATGCGGTGCATGGCGTCAAGCCGGAGGCAGAGATCGTCCTTTGGTCCTATAATTGGGGCAAGCAACCCGAGGAGCCCCGCTTGGAGCTGATCCGTAATCTGCCCGAGGGAATCACCTTAGAGGTTACCTTCGAAATGTTCGAATACGTCGAAAAATACGGTGTTCAGAATAAGATCGCCGACTATGCCATCTATTTTGAGGGCCCCGGTCAATATTTTATCAGCGAAGCCAAACAAGCGAAAAAGCAGGGTCTGCGTCTCTACTCCATGACCAATACCGGCGGCGCTACCTGGGATAAAGTCGGATCGTAG
>JAZQAQ010000018.1:0-6056 GCA_045545255.1 Eubacteriales bacterium
CGCCGTCGTCAGCAGCGACGACGAGGATCGCGACGTCCGTCGCCTGCGTGCCGCGGGCGCGCATGGCGGTGAACGCCTCGTGGCCCGGGGTATCCAGGAACGTGATCGAGCGGCCGTCGACGTTGGCGGTATACGCACCGATGTGCTGGGTAATGCCACCGGCTTCGCCCGCGGTAACCTTGGTCTTACGGATGTAGTCGAGCAGGGAGGTCTTACCGTGGTCAACGTGACCCATCACAACGACGACGGGGCAGCGCTTCTCCAGCTCTGCAGCATCGTCCTCCCGATCGTCGATCAGACGATCCTCAATGGAGAGGATGATCTCCTTCTCCACACGAATATCGAATTCCTCGGCCACCAGATAAGCGGTATCATAGTCGATCATCTGGGAGGCAGCCGCCATTATGCCGAGGGACATCAGCTTTTTGACCACCTGCGCCACATTGACCTTCATCCGCAGTGCCAGCTCACCTACGGAAATTTCGTCGGGCACTTGAATCTTCATTTTTGCCTGCTTTCTCTGCAGTTCAATTCGCTTCAAGCGCTCCGCCTCCGTTTCCTTCTTTTTCTTGGTGCCGTACTGACCCTGACGCTGCCAATCTTTCTTCTTTTGAATCTTCTGCTTGGATGCGCCGAAGCTATTGCGGCTCTCGTGGCTGCTTGCCAGATCCATCAGCTTATCATCGTACTTGCCCAGATTGACATCCTGGGCACGGGTATCCACCACGCGGACGGTACGCTCGTAGCTCTGCACCTGACGGGGACCCTTTTCCTTCTTTTTGGGCTGCTGCACGGGCTTGACGGGTGCAGCGGCAGTCTTTTGAGGCTCTGCTTTCTTGGGAGCGTCCTTTTGAGGCTCTGCCTTGGAAATAAGGCGAGGACCGGTCTTTTGGGGTTCTTCCTTCTTCGGCTCTTCCTTTTTGGGAGTCTCCTTTTGAGGCTCTGCCTTGGAAATGAGACGAGGGCCGGTCTTTTTAGGTTCTTCCTTCTTGGGCTCCTCTGCCTTGGGTGCTTCCACCTTCGGCTCTTCCTTCTTCGGCTCCTCCTTCTTCCCTTCGGGATCAGGACGGTTTGCCAGCTCGAAATAGGCGTTGAAGTCCTTGACTGCATATTTCTTGGTATAGTGATTAAAGAGATAATCCAGCTCTCTACCGGTCAGCACCGCCATATGGGTGCGTTCCTTGGTCTCCAGTTTATCTAAAAGTTCCATTACTTCCGCACTCTTAATGCCGAAGTCTTTTGCAAATTCATGCACTCTGTATTTCTGATCCAATATCATTTACCCCCTTCGATAGATTGCGCCAGACTGCGGGCAAAGCCCCGATCGGTGACTCCGATGATTCCCACCGGTTTCGTACCGATACTGACGCCAAGTTGGTCTTTGGTATAGGGCAGGCGATGGACGGGAATTTTCCATTCCGCGGCAGCTGCCTCCGTATTTCTGCAGGTACGGGGCGCGCAATCCTCTGCCAAAAGCAGCAGCTGCGTCCGTTCCAGACCTGCCATTACCATATCAAAACCGTAGTTGAGCCGCCCTGCACGACGGGCAAGCCCCAGCGTTGATAAAAACTTATTCACTTGCGACCAGCTCCTTTTGAAGCCGCTCATAGACCGCCTCCGGTACCGACCGCCCAAAGCCCCGATCCAATGCACGGGTCTTGGTCAGCTTTTGGACACATTCCGGCTCCCTGCAAAGGTATGCCCCTCTGCCCGGTGCTTTACCCGTCAGGTCCACGGCGATCTCGCCTTCTTTATTGAGCACCACGCGAACCAGCTCCCGCTTTGCCTTCATTTCACGGCAACACAAGCACATCCGCATAGGTATTTTACGTTCCTTTGCCAAAGCTTACTCACCTACTTTGGAGAGCGGCTTAATATCGATCTTATAGCCGGTCAGCTTGGCAGCCAAGCGGGCGTTCTGACCCTCCTTGCCGATGGCAAGAGAGAGCTGATCGTCGCTGACGACTACCACACAGGTATGAGTAGCATCGTCTGCCGCCACACTGAGAATCTTTGCGGGGGCAAGAGCAGCGGCGATATAAGCCTCGGAGTCCTCGCTATAGCGGATAACGTCCACCTTCTCACCCTTCAGCTCTTCGCAGATCTTGGTAATACGCATACCGCGGCTACCGATACAAGCGCCTACGGGATCCACATTCTCATCTGCAGAGTAGACAGCGATCTTGGTACGGCTGCCCGCCTCACGGGAGATGGCCTTGACTTCCACAGATCCATCGAAGATCTCGGGAACCTCCAGTTCAAACAGTCTCTTAACCAGACCGGGATGAGTACGGGAGATCAGCACCTGCGGACCCTTCTGGGCGGAGCGAACCTCCACCACATAGATCTTGACAAAATCGCCGGGGTTCAGCACCTCGCCGGGGATCTGCTCGTTTTTAATGAGCATTGCCTGACTCTTGCCGATATCCAGAATGGCGTTGCCATTGGGCTCCACGCGGTTTACGGTGGTGGTGATGATCTCGCTTTCCTTACTATTGAACTCCTGATACAGCAGTCCGCGCTCGCCGTCGCGGATGCCGTGGATAATAACCTGCTTTGCATTCTGGGCTGCGATCCGACCAAATTCCTTGGTCTTGATCTCCATCTTTGCTTCATCGCCCAGCTTCAGACGCTTGGATACCGTGTCGTGCGCCTCCTCCAGAGTGATCTCCAGAGCGGGATCGGTCACTTCCTCCACAACGGTCTTCTTAATGATCAGCTTGATTTCGTTCTTCTCGCGGTTGACGATCACCTCGGCGTTATCGGAGGTGCCGTACGCACGCTTGGCTGCTGCCAGCAGGGCGGCCTCTACCTTCTCGATCATATAGTCCGCGGGGATTCCCTTTTCCGCTTCGATCAGATCCAATGCTTTGAAAAATTCTGCGTTCTTCATCTCTTTTTCCTTCTTCCTCCTAATATATATGTGTCAATATTTACGAAAAATCAACCCAAGGTCGGATCAGGCGCGCATCCTTGACGGAAAGCACCAGTTCCTTGCCCTTGGCATCTATGGTGAATTGACCGTCCTCATAAGCGGTCAACTGACCAACCCAATAATCGCTGCCCTCCACGGCGCGAAACAGCTTAACTTCAATCGCCTCGCCCATAAAATACAGAAAATCCTTTTCCTTCTTCAAAGGACGATCCAGTCCCACCGAAGAGACCTCAAGATAATAATGATCCTTAATAAGATCGGCCTCATCCAGCAAGGGATCAATGGCGCGGGACATTGCCTCGCAATCCTCGATGGCGATGCCATCCGCCTTGGTGATGAAAAGCCGCAAAAAGAAATCGGGACCCTCTTTGACATATTCCACGTCAAAAAGCTCATAGCCCAGACCTTCTGCAATGGGTTTTGCCAGTGCTTCAACCCTGATTGCGATACTCTCTTTCATTCGCGTCTCCTTTCGAGCAAAAGCAAAGAGGTTCGTGTCAAACGAACCTCCTTGGTATTCAATCTATAGATAGTTTACCACAGTTTTTCAGAAAATGCAAGAGTTTTTTCCTATATATTATATAATACGCTTGTCCGTTTTCCAATCACTCATTGTTTTTATCAAGTCAATGAAACAGGCTGCGAAATCTTTCGCAGCCTGTTTATCTTAAAAATTACCACTCCAGCGAAATGACATCGCCGTCGTAAAGCTTCTGGGCATTGGAAAGGATTTTATCCACATTCAGGGTGCTGACCCAAAAATGTCCGGTTCCATTGATCTCCACAAAGCATTTCAGCTCGGAAACGGAATAGAACTTCATCGCTTCCTTGGTGCCGTTTTTCAGCGTAAAGGTGATGGAAAGATAGGGTGTTTTATCCGCACCCTTCTGACCCAGATCGGTGATACCGATGGTCAGAATATGGGAATAGAAATCGGAGAACAGCTCACTATCCACCTGCTTATTATTAATGGTAACGAAAAAGTTTCCCATTTCATCCACTTCATCACCGATGGCAATGTCGTAGTTCTTTCCGCTGCCGCTGATGGTGATATGAGAGAGAGCATCTGCTGCGCGGGTATAGATCATATCCTCGCAATAAGCCTTGAGCGGCTCACCCAGACATTCGGTATAGGTCTCGGCAATATAATGGATAAACTTTCCGCCGGGGACATAGCAGTACCGATAGCCGCTCTCATTGGTACGCCCGAAGTGGACGGTCACCTTCTCCCCTGCAATCACATACGACAAGGTATACTGCGGCTTATCAAGACCGTATTTTTCCAAGGCTTTAGCATCGGTCTCATCGCCCACGACGGCGCAGGAACTCAGCGCGATCATCAGATCGTTGACAGAGGTTTGAATGGTGCCGGAGAAGGACTGATAGAAGGGCGCGGTCATCACATAGGAGGTGCCGACCTCGTCCTCGCGCAGCTTATTCAGCTCCACGACGATCTCCTGCTCCCGCTTGCTGCCGCCGATGGTGAAATCGGTGAGATTCTCCACCTCTTCCGTAGCACCGGTATAGTCGATCAGCGCATTGGAGTAAAACTGGTAGCGGGAAAGAAGTACCACATCGGGCACAGTCCCATCCACCAGATAAACAGCGGGATCACCCTCCATCTGCAGATAATAATTGCCGGACGAAGAGGTGGTACCGAATTTAAAGACATATTCCTTGGTACCGTCCACAACCTTGGTAGTGCCATACGGCGTTTTAAGTCCGTAGCTTTTCAACTGCTCCTCAGAGGGAGAGTCAATAACCTTCTTGGTTGCGGTCAGACTGCCGATATTCTTCAGAAGAGAGAGGACGGAGTCGCTCCGCACCGCATAGCCTTTTTTACCCTCCATATAGTAAGTGCCGATGGCTTCGCGGGTCAGGGTATAGGTATCGAAGGTATTCTTGATCTCCACAGACTTTGCGTCGGTGAGATCCGCCTCCATCAGTACCACTGCATTTCCCTTTTCCTCCCCTGCTTCCTCCTTGGGCAGCACAAACGCCACCAAAACCCAGAGGATAATGCCCAGCACCACCGCCGAGCCTGCCAGGATCAGAAGAGGTCTTAATCGCTTCATCATAGGTATCTCCTCCGAATATAGACGATCAGACCGATGATCAGGAAGATCATGGGAATGACACCGATAAAGATGATGGATGCCCACCGCACGGTAGCGGTATTCAGCGTCATCGTGGTAGCGACCGCAGTCTTGGAAGCACCGACGATCTGGGATTCTTCCTCATCCACCATCATCTGATAGACACTGTAAAGAAAAGCACCGTTTCCGTTGTAGTTCATATAATACTCGCCCAGCATATCCACAGAGCCTGCCAGGAAGAGATGGCTTTCTACCGCCACGTTGTTCTCATATTTATAACGGGTCGATACTGCCGCCACATTGAAGGGACCTGCTGCATCTCCCTCCGCCTTGCCGTAGCCTGCGTTGATCGCGTCAAAGCTCTTGGAATAGGATTCATCGGAGGTGGTCATCAAAGCCTTGGTCTCGGTAATGCCCGAGGTCTCAAAGAGCAGCTTGATGGAGCGTGCATTGGGGACCACGCTGAGATAATCCGCAGAAACGGTCACACCGCTGACCTCTGCATCCGTATAAGAGGGAATGAGGTAAAGGGGTACCGATTCGGAAGAGGTGGCGTAGGTAGCCGCACTATAGTTATCCGACTCCAATACCACGTTATCACCCAGTTCAAAGCCCCATTCTGCCAGAAACGCTTCCAGATTGGGAAGAGCGGGTGCTTCGGGATCGGAGAAGAAAAAGAGGTCACGCTGATAATGGAAATCGTTGGCGAGAAACTCCTGCAAAAGGCGAATCTCTGCCTGAGAATAGTCCACGACCGGTCCGCAGATGACCATCACCCGTGCCTTTTCGTCAAAGGAAGTAAGCTGATTCAGCTTGACCTCCTCCACATCCGCACCGTTATTGGCGATAAGGCTCTTGAGGGAATCATAGCCTTCCTCACCGTGACCGGTGACGAAATAAACCAGAGGAATCTCTTCTTTGGTAACATAGAGCACAGCAGAAGCCAGCTTTTCCTCGATACGGTAGGTAACGGCGTAGCTGGAGCTATCCTGCTCATACATATCGGAAAATGCGACAACCCGCAA
>JAZQAQ010000019.1:0-1967 GCA_045545255.1 Eubacteriales bacterium
CCCTCGGGCGTGCCGAGCGCAATGGTCTGAATAATATCGTAGCGGGGATCTTCTGCCGCAGGAGAAGTGGGGCAGTCGAGCTGGTCAAACATCGCTGCAGCGTACATCGCGGTTTTCTTTGCCTGCAGGACGGTGTGGGGAGCGAGGAATAAGCCTTGGTACAGCTCTCTCAAAACATTTAAGGTGCAGCCGCTTTCCCGCCCGATACCGGGTGAGGTGAGCCGATAAGCACAGCGTTCAATCAGATCGGAACGACCTGCGATGTAGCCGCCGGTGGGTGCGATACCGCCGCCTGGATTTTTGATGAGAGAGCCTGCCATCAGGTCAACTCCGTAATAAGTAGGCTCGTGCATTTCGCAGAATTCACCGTAGCAGTTATCCACCATAACGATGACCTCAGGGCGGATATCGTGCACAAAATGCGCCAATTTTCCGATTTCAACAGCAGAGAGGGTGGGTCTGTTCTGATAGCCCTTGGATTTCTGCACAAAGACCATCTTGATAGCCGGATCCTTCAAAGCAGCTTCTACTGCATCGTAGTCGATGCTGCCATTCTTTAAGTCTACCTGACGGTAACCGATACCGAAGTCTTTTAAAGAGCCGTCTCCGTCGTTGCCGGAAAGACCGATGACCTCATCCAGTGTATCATAGGGCTTGCCGGTGACTGCCAGCATAATGTCGTTGGGACGGAGTACGCCGAAAAGGGCGACGGTCAGAGTATGGGTCCCGGAGATAAACTGGGGGCGCACCAAGCAATCCTCGGCTTCCAATGCCCGTGCAAAAAGCTTATCCAGGGTATCGCGTCCGCGATCTCCGTATCCGTATCCGGTAGAGCCTGCAAAGTGGGTCTCGCTGATCCGCTCGGCACGGAATGCATCCAATACACGGTTGGTGGTATAGAAGGCGACCTCTTCTGCAGTCTTTACCGCAGGCGCGATCCTCTCCATAGCAATTTTATCTGCTTGCTGAATGTTCATAATTATACTCCTTGTTTTTCAATAAAAAATGCCGCCCGCGGGCGGCATTTGATCAGTTTTCCAAATAGAATTTCACCAATTCGCCCAAAAGCTCATCCCGATCGATCTTGCGGATCAATGCGCGGGCATTATTATGGTTGGTGATGTAGGTGGGGTCCTCGCTGAGGATATAGCCGACGATCTGATTAAGGGGATTATAGCCCTTTTCTTTAAGTGCATCGTACACCGCTGTCAGCACATTCTTCATTTCCAGTTTCTCATCTTTTTTAATCTTAAAGGATTGAGTTTCTTCCAGCATTGTTATATCCTCCTGTGATTCAATATGGAACTATTATACTACTTTTTTATAGATATTACAAGAGAAAATTTCAGCGGCGGAGAACTTTTTTCTCCGCCGCTCATACTTATGCTCTTAAGGTTGCACCGAGTGCAACGATTCCGTCGATCATCTTCTTGACCTTTGCATCGATTTCATCGTCACTCAAGGTACGGTCTGCAGCACGGAAGGTGAGGTTGAATGCAACGCTCTTCATTCCTTCTGCAATCTGCTTACCTTCGTAGATGTCAAAGAGGGTAACGCTTTCAAGGATGTTGCCGCCCTTTTCGCGAATGACCTTTTCCATAGAGCCTACGGTCAGACTCTTTTCGCAGACGAAGGCCAAGTCACGCGTGGTGGCGGGGAACTTGGGCAGAGGATGATACTCCTTGGCGGGCTTTTCGGCAGCCAAGATCTTATCAAAATAGAGATTGGCGATCCAAGCTGCATCAGGGAGCTCAAATTGTGCAGGAATCAAGGGATGGACTTCGCCCATCAGACCCAGCACTTCTCCTTGATAGGTGATCAACGCTGCTTTTCCGGGATGGAGGACAGGGCAGTCCTTCTTGGGACTGAATTCCACCTGCTCCAAGGGTAGACCGGCCGCCTTCAGAAGCTGCTCAACAGCACCCTTCAGAGTGTAGAAGCTTTCGTTCTTGCCGTAGCAACCCAGC
>JAZQAQ010000020.1:0-2987 GCA_045545255.1 Eubacteriales bacterium
AGGAAGGGCGGTATCGCCAAAGGCTTCCTTCATAGCGTTATAATAAGTTCTGCAGTTTTCACGGATGCGGTCCTCGTCCATCAGATAGAGGGGAGAGCCGTATTGCCGCAGCAGAGCGGCGGCATCCTGCCCGGCGAAGAGCAGGCGACCGGCTGCAGAAGATAGGTTTTTGCAGATCATTTTACTTTTCCTTTGGTGCAAATTCATTATAAAGGGCGCGGAGCGCAGTGAGGAGATCCTTTTCTGCGATACCGACGATGATGTTCAGCTCGCTGGAGCCTTGGTCGATCATACGGATATTGATGTTCTCCTTGGCAAGCGCGGAAAAGACGCGAGCAGCCACGCCGGGTGCACTGACCATATTGCGGCCAACCACTGCCAGCATTGCCAGATGATCATAGACCCGAATCGTATCAGGGCAGACGGTGCGCTTGAGATCGGCGACCACTGTATCCAGCTTGCCCTCCAGGGCAGCATTGCTGACTACGACGGTTACGGTATCAATGCCGGAGGGCAGATGCTCAAAGCTGATGCCGCGTCTCTCCAGGGTCTCCAGCACTCTTCTGCCGTAGCCCAGCTCGGAATTCATCATATCCTTTTCGATATAGATGGCGGTAAATCCGGATTTTCCGGCAATACCGGTCACCAATCGGTTTTCGGTCTTTTCATCGGTATGGGGGACGATCATCGTGCCGGGGTCCTTCGGCAAATTGGTGTTGCGGATATTAATGGGGATTCCACTTCGACGAACGGGAAATACCGCATCCTCGTGGAGGACGGTGGCACCCATATAGGAAAGCTCCCGCAACTCCCGATAGGTAATAATGTCGATGGGAGCGGGATTTTCAATGATGCGGGGGTCTGCCATCAGCATTCCCGATACATCGGTCCAGTTTTCGTAAAGATCGGCGTCTACCGCCTCTGCAACGATGGAGCCGCTGATATCGGATCCGCCGCGGGAGAAGGTCTTGATCTCTCCGTTGGGGAGAACGCCGTAAAAACCTGGAATGACAGCGCGAGGCATCATTGCCAGCCGATTTTCAATGACGGTATTGGTCTTTTTACTGTCCAGTTTTCCCTCGGCGGTGAAAAAGATGCATTCCTCCGCATCCAGAAAAGGGACACCGAGGAAATCCGCCAGGATCATAGAATTAAAATATTCGCCCCGACTGGCAACATAGTCCACGCTGACGCCGTTAACAATGGCTTTTTTGACGGTTTCCAGCTCTTCTTCGATGGAGAGAGAAAGATCCAGATCACGAATGATCCCGTTAAAACGGTCTGCAATCCGCTGGAAGGTCTCTTCAAAAGGGTTGCGCTCCTGGTTCAGTGCGTGGCAACGCAGCAGAAGGTCGGTAACCTTCTCGTCCTCATAAAATCTTTTTCCCGGCGCCGATGCCACGACGTAACGCCGCTCCGGCTCCGCTTCCACGATGGCTTTGACCTTGCGAAATTGCTCTGCATCCGCAAGGGAACTGCCACCGAATTTCAGTACCTTTATCATTTCGTTTGAATGTGCTCCTTAAAATTTGATCATATCCTGCATATTATAGAGACCCGCAGGCTTGCCGCAGAGAAATTCGGCGGCTGCCATTGCACCTTCCGCAAAAAGCGCACGGCTATGCGCCTCGTGCTTGAGGGTGATGGTCTCTGCGTTGGTGGAAACCTGTACTTCGTGGATACCCACGATATTTCCCCTGCGGATGGCGTGAATGCCGATCTCGTTCGGCTCACGCTTGCCGTGACCGCGGCGTCCGACCAGCTCCTTTGCTGCATTCCGCACCTCTTTGATGGCGTTCAGAATCATAATGGCGGGGCCGCTGGGGGCATCCAATTTACGGTTGTGGTGGGTTTCCACGATTTCGATATCAGCGTCGGTATAGACAGATGCAGTCTTTTTGGCAAGCTCTGCCAAAAGGGCAACACCCATAGACATATTATAAGAGAAAAAGACGGGGATCTCCTTTGCGGCGGCTTGAATGAGGGCAAGCTCCTTATCGGTGTGCCCCGTCGTCGCCAACACAACGGGCAGTTTTGCCTTGCAGGCGGCGGTCAGTAATGCCTTGGTTGCGGAATGATGAGAAAAATCAATGATGCAGTCTCCGCCGGCGGGTACCTGCTCCAATTTTTCAAAGCAGGGAAATCCGCTTTCGTTGCCGCCGAGGTCTACCCCTGCGTGCAGTTCGGCACCGCGACAGCCGGCGTCTACCAGCTTGGCGACCTCTTTTCCCATAAATCCGTTGAATCCGTAGATGATGATTTTCATACGTTCAGACCCTCGGCACGCATCAGCTCCAGCATATGTGCTTCATTTTGAGCACTCATAGGGACAAGGGGGAGGCGGAGATAATTCTCGCCGAATCCCATAGCGGCCATAGCAGCCTTTGCGGGGATGGGGTTGACCTCACAGAAGAGGGCGTGGACCATCGGCAGGAAGTGCAGCTGCAGTTCGCGGCTGCCTGCGATATCTCCGGCGAAGAACTTATCGCAGATGGCGACGGTCTCCTTGGGGAATACGTTAGAAAGGACGGAGATAACGCCGATACCGCCCAATGCCATAATGGGGACGATTTGATCGTCGTTGCCGGAATAGATATCCATCTTGCCCTGCACCAGAAGTGCGGTGTCTGCGATCTGGGAAATATCACCGCCTGCGGCCTTTAATCCTACGATGTTGGGATGCTCTGCCAGCTTTGCGGCGGTGGCAGGCAGGATGTTACAACCGGTACGGGAAGGAACATTGTAAAGAATGATAGGCTTGTCCACTGCGTCTGCAACGGCAGTATAGTGTGCGACAAGACCTGCCTGGGTGGTTTTGTTATAGTACGGGGTGACCATCAGAAGGCCGTCCACACCTGCGGCGCAGGCAAATTTGCTCAGCTCGATGCCGTAGGCAGTATCGTTGGAGCCGGTTCCTGCGATAACAGGAACTCTGCCGTCTACGGTACGGACGGTGAAGTCCAAAAGCTAAGTCGGATCGTAGCCAT
>JAZQAQ010000021.1:0-13893 GCA_045545255.1 Eubacteriales bacterium
TGGACGTGGACCTTGATGATATCGTTATCGGGGACGCACACAACGCTATCGCCGATGGACTCCAGATAGGAGCGCAGCTCGGCGGGGTTATGCTTGGTAGCGGTCTCATCCACCGTAACGATATACTCGGTGCAGTAGGTGAACTTAATGTCCTCCTCCCGCAGATAGACATCGTCTACGACGGTATCCTCCACCTGCTCCGGCTCGTCCTGCGCCTGAATGGGATTGCCCTTCAAGGCAGAAAGTGCGCCTTCCATTACAACGGTGAAGCCCTTACCGCCCGCGTCTACAACGCCTGCCTGCTTGAGCTGGGGCAGCATTTCGGGGGTCTCTGCCAATACCTTATAGGCTTCCTGCACATAGTAGTCCAAAGCATCCACAGCGGAAAGGCTGCTGCTCTTTTCCACATACGCTGCCAGCCGCTCGGCTGCCACGCGGGACACGGTCAGCACCGTACCCTCGGTGGGCTTCATCACGGCGCGATACGCCGCCTTGACGCCCTCTGCGATGGCGATGGCGAAATCCTCTGCGGTGGCTACCTCTTTATCCTTAAAGCCCTTGGAGATCCCGCGGAACAAGAGAGAGAGGATGACGCCGCTATTTCCTCTGGCACCCTTCAGCATCGCACTGGCGGCGCGGTTGGATGCCTCGGCGATGGTACATTCACCCATATTCTGCAGCTCACGGGCTGCAGCGGAAATGGTCAAGGTCATATTGGTGCCGGTATCGCCGTCCGGAACGGGGAATACATTCAGGGCATTGATGGCCGCTTTCTGGTTGCTGATATGGTTGCATCCGGAAATGACCATTTCGCAATACTGCTTACCTGTAATCATAAATTATTACTCCTTAATGCCGTCAACGAAAATATTGACTTTCTTCACGCAAAAGCCCGTCATCTGCTCCACATTGTACTTAACTTCCTTGGCAATGCTGCGGGTAACCGCAGGCAGATTGACGCCATACAGTACGACGATATGCATCTCCACAAGGATGCCGTCGCCGTCCGGAATAATTTTGACGCCCTTTTCATAATGATCCTTTTTCAAGAGGGATACGATGCCGTCGCCGGCAGACTTGGCGGCCATACCCACTACGCCGTAGCAGGAATTTGCCACGTGACCCACGATATTTGCAAAGACGGTTTCGGTAATATTAATAGCTCCATTATGGTTATTTACGGTCATAAAAACAATGCCTCCTTAAGCAGACGAGAGCCGAATACATCACGCCTGCCAAATAAAAATTTTTTGTTTTTTCTCGCCTCATCGCTTGAAATACGCCAGCCTTACAAAAATGAACGCAAGCAAGGCGGAAAAAGGCGTCAAGAGAAACCGTAACCGGTTCGACTCTTGTCACCCTAAAGATACGCTATTCTTATTCTATAACATTTTTGGCAAAAATACAATAGTTTTTTATTTACGGCAGGTAAAATAGAGGATCTGACGCTCCTCGGACGCCGTTTTCAGCAGTTCTTCTGCCGCCCGCCGACGCTCCTCATCCAGATTGGTGAAGGGATCGTCCAGTACCATCGGCAGTACCTTTTCGCTCAAAAGACCGCCCACCGCCAGTCGGAAGGCAAAGTACACCGCATCCTGCGTCCCTGCAGAAAAGCGATCCAACGGATAGGTGCCCTCGGCGGTCTCCAGAGAGATGCCGTACTTACTGTCCATCAACAGATTTTGATATTTTCCGTCGGTCAGGCGAGCGAGATGCGCGCCTGCCAAAGTGCAAAGCTGCGGTGCAAAGCGGGTATTCATCTCTTCATTGGCATCCTTCAGCCAATCCAACGCGGTCTGGATGGCAGTGAGCTGCTCCCGTCCGTACCGAATTTCTTTTTTCAAGGCACTGCTCCGCCTTTTAAGTGCGGTGCGCAGCGTCCAGAGGGCTTCCAGCCGACGGGGATCCAAGGTCTCTCTGCGCAGGCGCAGAGCGCGGTCTTCCGCCTCGGCACGGGTCAGAAGCTCCCGCACCTGCGCGGCAGTCTCCTCTGTAAGCTGCGCGCCCTCCGCCAGCTTTTCCACCGCCTCCCGACTTCTGCCGTTAAGCAACGCCTGCTCCTGCAGGACGGTCTGATTTTGCTTGAGGCTGTTCTCATAGACGCCCCATTGGATCCGCAGCTCCTGCAGCTCTTCAAGCGAGAAGATGCGGGTAGCGACCCGCTGACGCTCCAGCTCCGCCGCCGCAGATTCGGCGGCTGCCTTTTGCACCGCCGCCTCCGCCGAAGCGGTCTCGTAAAGGGCTTTTACCGTCTCCTGCTGCTGCAATAAATCGCAGTATTTCGTCCATTTTTCCAATAACTGCCGCTCGTTTGCGGTGCCGTAGGTATGACAGAGCCGTCTGCGGGCAAGGCTTTTGATCAAAATCGGCAAAAACGCCGCCGCCAAAAGACCTGCCGCAAGGAGATGCAGCCAACCGTTTACGATGAGTGCCGCCACCTCCGCTGCAGCCGCCAAGCCCAAAAGGACGATCCAAAGAGGAAAGCCCCCCTGCTTTTGCAGTTTTTCGATCTCCTGAGCAGAGAGGGCGTGGAATCCGAACTGGGCAACGCTCTCCCCCATCAGCCGAAGCTGATCGGCGATCCGATTTTTCTCCTGCTCCGCCGCCTCTGCCGCCTCTGTTGCCTGCGACTTGGCGGCAAACGCCTGCTCCAGCGCATCCAATTGCTCCTTTTTCACCGCAGGCGGGTCCATCGGCTTTTTCTCCCGAATAGCATTCAGCCGCTCCAAAAGCTTCAAGGCGTCGCTGCCCTCTGCCGCCTTCAGCCGCAGCCGCAGGGCTTCTGTCGCCCGCTCACTTTCGGGGATGGACTTCTCCAACTCTTCCCATTCGTGAAACGCCTCCACCTGCTCGTCCACCTGCTGCGCGATCTGACCAAGCTGCTCTCCGACTTGGCTCAACTCCCCTTCCAGCTCCAAGAGGTGTCCGCGGGTCTTACCCCGATGCATATAGCGGGTATGCTCACGGTTGAGCCAATCCTCCGCCGTCTGGTAGGAGACATTCTCATCCCCTGTGGCGGCCATATTCTTCAGCGCCACGTCCAGACCGTCGGTATGGGAAAAGAGCAGATCGCCCTGGGTAATGCAAAAGGTACGGAGAAAGGTCTCGCCGTCCAGACCGAGAAAATAGGGTCCCGGCTGCTCTGTATTGGCAAGGGTCAGCTCCTCGCCGGTGGTGCGGCAGAAGATCTGCCGCTTTTCCATCCCTCTGGCAGGATGGCGGCGCTCGATCCGCCATTCCTTCCCATCCAGAGAAAAGGTCAGACTGCCCGCCATCTCTTCCCCGCTCCAGGGCTGATATTTCTTCAGCATCTTGGCAGTGTAGCCGTAGAACATATAGTAAATAAAATAGATCAGGGTGGTTTTACCGAACTCATTGGGTCGGCAATAGGTATTCAACCCCGCCTGCGGCTCCAGAACAAAGTCCTCCAGCTTTCCGAAGCGGCGGACTTCCAATTTCAAAATCTTCATTTCCGCGCCTCCTTCAAAGCCTGCAGTCCCAGTCGCAAAGCCTGCTCCAGTCTTTCCCGATCCTCGGGTGCCGCCTTTTCCAGCTCCGCCATCGCCTTGCGGACAAAAGCACCCTGCAGGGTCATTTGCTCCCGCAGCACCTCAAGAGAGCCGAAGGAATCGGTCTGATCCTTGACCTCCCGACCGGTGCGCTCGGTATAGATCTTGACGGCGGCATCGGGGCTCTCCTCAATACTGCCCACCAAAATCAACCGCGCCTCTGCGCCGTCGGGAATCTCTGCCGCCTCCATACGGGCGACCATCTCGGCGGTATCGGCGCACTGCGACAGATCCACCGTAATTTCCAGATAGATCTTCTCCGCCACCGAATCCGGCGTGACGGAAACGCCGCCCTTGGGATCGGCGTCCACGATATAAACGAACCGCTCGCCGGTCTCGTCCCAGCCCCGTCCTTGGGGGATGCCGGGAATCAGCAGCGTACATCCGCCGATCTGCCGACGGGCAGTCCGATGGATATGACCCAGAACCACAAGCTGCAAGCCGCTTGCCGCCAGAATCTCATTGGAAAGTGCTTGAAACCCATCGCCGGTGTTCTCCGGCTGACCGTGGGCAAGCAGGATATTCAAGCCGTCTGCAGGAGCGGTAAAGCCGGAAAAGGAAAAATCGGGATTTTGCTCCCGCAACGCGGAATAGCCGAAAAGACGGATCCCCTCTCCGACGGAGATCCCCGTCGTCTCTCCGGGGAAGCAATAGACCCCCTCGGGCAGCTTTTGATAGGTGGCTGTCACCGCCAGAGGATCGTGGTTGCCCGCTACCATAAAGACGGGACATTCTGCTCCCCCCAGCAGGGTCAGTACCGCATTTTCGGTCTCTTTATCAATAAAAGGTGTGTCCAAAAGATCGCCGCCGATCAAAATGGCATCGCAGGCGGTGGACTTCGCCTTTTGAAGGATCCGCGCCAAAACTGCGCAGTCCTCTTTTTTCTTAATATGTATATCTGCCGTAGCAAGAAATCGCATTCTATTCACCTCACCTTTTATTTTAACTTTTTCACCTGTAAAAGTCAATGTATTGACGATGTAATAACCGTTTGGTATACTGATAATAGAATAACTAAAAGGAGGTGTCTTTTAATGAGACGAATTTTCGTATGGAGCATCATTCTCCTTCTTCTGATGAGCCTTTGCGGCTGCAAGAGTCCCGCCGGGATAGAATTTGACCCGAATAATATTCGAACGAAGGACGGAGTCGTTTATGCCTCCGCTATGGGACACACTCCCCCGGAAAAATATGCCACCTATTCCGATGTGACCGATCAATTGGGGATCGGCGGTATGATCGCTGCCGGCTATGCCACCGGGCTGAGAAAAAGCTATGATGGGCATACCGACACCCAATTTGTTGTGACCGATATATATCACGGTCATACCTTCCGTAAAACCATCATCATCGAAGAAGCCTATTACTATAGTCCCGGGTACGGCTTCCAATATAATTCCTCTGACTTCTTTGAGCTAACAAACGATATTCAGGTTTTGGTCTTTCTTGATCGGATCGCCATTGGTCGCTATCGGATGATATGGCGATATATCCCCCTTATGCCGGATTACAACGAATACGACGATGTGTATCTGCAAAGCGTGCTGAACTTTTTCCGGGGCGATAAAGAGGAATACATCGCCGAAGGACCTTGGAAAGAGACGGTCACCATCCCGTCCGGAAAAACTGTTCATATCGGTTATCATTTGGCTTTTTGGGAGGAGCGGGAGATCTCCGACGAAGCTCTGCTTGAAGAGATGAAAGATCATCTGCTGCTGCGAACCGCCACCGAATACAAAATTGCCATCTGGCCCTTCGGGCATAAAAACTTTACGCAAAACCAATATGCAGAACGTCAATTTATGCGAATCAGTATTCCTATGGAAGAATACTTTAAATAATCCAATTGTCTCATCAGATAAAAAGTTCCAAACAGCCCTCCGGCAAAAGCCGGAGGGCTGTTTTTATATTTTACTGACGGAAGATAATGCTCCTCCACAGATCTCCGAAAATTCGACAAAGCGCACAAATATAATCAAATTTCTTTCGTTTTTATGTTGACTTTCTCCTATTTATTTGATACAATTTAATTGGATTATCTTTCCAATATTATCCAAAATTAAACAAAGGAGGCGTTAATTAATGCAAAAGAAAACATTTTGGAAGTATGTTGCGATCATAAGCATCTTTTCTTGCCTTATTATTAATTGGGGCAATGTGGCGATCGCAGACAACGGCGAGGAAACAGCAGGCATTGTTTCATCCGGAGAAACGCCTCTGATTCCTATTGATGAGGGAAGTGACGGTTCCGCCGATGTCACGCCCTTAGACATCACTTACGGTGATTCAACCTGGTATATTCTGCAAACATCAGCAACTGTTTATTATGCACCTTACGGTACCGGTTGTGCATCTACCGGTTATACCCTGTCTGCCGGGGAAGGCGTTTTTTTGCAAGGCAGAGAATATGACTATTTCTATGTCTGCTTTTATGTGGGTCAAAAAGAAATGTACGGATATATCCCAATGTCTGCCATAAGTCCATCTAACTATGTATGGATTCAATATGACATTTACAGACCCGGCACCTGCACCGGCAGCACTCCCGTTCGTGCAGGCGCAGGATCCTCAAACACATACATAGAATATGATGCTTTAGCAGCAGGAGAACCCGCACTTTTAATACTGGGTCAACAAGTAAATCCCTATAACAATGTCCCCTACTATTTTGTTCAATATCTTAATTCTGCAGGACTCGTCATGCGGGGTTGGGTAGATTCTTCCTTGGGGACAGTGACAATCAATAATGTAAGCAGTCCGGCTGCTTACCATATAACCAATGAGTTTATCATAAGAAATCGAAGTACCGATCGCGTCTTAGGATGGAACCCGACCACAAATCAAATCGAACAGCAAACTATGTCCGGCAGTATATATCAATATTTCAAATTTGAGAGAACGAGATTTAACGGAGTCTATAACGGGTATTTTAAAATCGTTCCTGCCGAAAATGCGAATATGGCGTTTCGCGTCTCAAGTACAGGTTTCGCCAATGGGCTTTCCATCTATATGGCTACAAAAGGCGAGATTGATAAACGAGAAGAATTTTTCATCGAGTTGGGTGATTATATTGCAACAGAAAAAGCTACTTATATAAGAATCGCCACTCGTTCTTCCGGTCACTATCGTTATTTTGAGGCAAATGGTACATACAATGTGATACAAAACGTTGCCAGTGCTCTCCCTTCGCAAGAATGGGAAATAATTCCAATCAGTGCCACTTGGGATAGAGGATATGAAAATGCAAATCAAAGTGGTCACCCTGGAAACTTTCAAATAAAAGTAGATGATTCCGTATTAAACTATCTCAGTCTCAGCGATATTCAAAGTTGTATTAATCGCTGGAATTATGCAGACAATAGTTTTAATATTCAAGTAGTAGCAGGTAGCGGCTTTTCATTAAACACTTTAGCCATTATATCTACAACCAACTTCGATTTATATGGATCCGGATTTTCTACCGCCCTTGGAGTAACATGCCCTGTCTTATCAAGTTCTGCAGATTATCTATCTCCAAATATGTCTCCGTCATCCACACAATTAAACGCTTCTTGGTATACAACACAACTCTTGATTGATTTCTATAGATTAGAAGATTATCATTCGAGATTATCAGTTGAGCAACAGCAACAAACATCATTAACAGACGTATTTATGAGTACTATTGTCCATGAACTCGGTCATTCTTTAAAAATGACTCATACTTTTCTTTATTACAATAAAAACACCACCTTATGGGAATCCAAAAACTACTCGATCAGCGTAATGAACCCAAACAAAGATGAAAGCAGTAACAACGGGTATCTACAAGGAATTGACAGTAGACGGTTTCTTCAAAAGTGGAGTTCCTATTAATTTATTACAAAAACAAGGAGGGATCTATCTTGAAACGAATTATTCTTTATAGTGTGATCGTAACCGTTTTGCTTACTTTTTGCGGCTGCAATACAGGTGAAAACTTTTCCCCGAAAGTAGAACAAAGCATCACCTTTGATCCGAATAATATGAATCTGACTTCCAATATCGCCGCCGGAAATACCGCTATGCTGGCTCCCGAAAAATATCCGTATTATTCCGATATTATGGAAAGCATCGGCAAAAACGGCATTATCGCAGCCGGTTATGCTACCGGTATGCGGGAGAGCTTTTGGCATCCCCAGAATACTCATACCGAGACACAATTTGTCGTAACAGATGTCTATCGGGGCACACCCCCTTCATCGACCATCGTCATAGATGAGAGTTATGCTTTAATAGAAGCACAAGGGGAACGGTCTATCACCTACGTTGGTCACGAGAAACCTTTTTTGAAAAATGATTTGCGCGTCTTGGTATATCTGGAACCATTAGACAACGGTCACTATTATATGGCTTACCATTATATCCCCCTTATGCCGGATTATAATGAATACAGTGAGACTTATCTTCAAAGTGTACTGGGTTTCTTCCGGGGGGATAAGGAGGAATACATTGCAGAAAGTACCTGGAGAGAAGAAAAAACAGAATATGTAAACGAAACTTATTCTTATAAATATTTTCAAACTTATATATTAAATCTTTGGCAGGAGCGGGAGATCTCCGACGAAGCTCTGCTTGAAGAGATGGAAGATCATCTGCTGCTGCGAACTGCCACCGAATACAAAATTGCCCTCTGGCCCTATGGGCATAAAAATTATACGCTGAATGACGAAGCGACCGTTGGATTTATGCGAATTAGTATTCCCATAGAAGAATACTTTGAATAGGTTGTTTTGATGGACTGAACTTGGGATAATACAGAAAGGAGAGGGATTTATTTATGAAACAGTTTTTCGCTTGGTGTGCCATTCTCCTTCTTCTGATGAGCCTTTGCGGCTGCAGGCGGGAACAAGCAGACGATAATGCCCTTTTTGTTCCGGACACTCCGCCCTCGGAGATCTATACGGCGGATGATCCATCGAAGCAGGAGCAAAACGCCAACCAATACGGTTATTATAACAATTATAAAAAACTCAGCCAAGAGCAGTTGAACGGTATCACGACACTGAAAAACGGGGACGAAAAAGTTTATCGTTATGATCCGGAGGTACTCTCTCAACTTCCTTCGCAGGTGTCCCCCAATACTATGAAGATGCAAGGGCTTATATATTGTTATTCCGACTTAATGGAGCTCATCGGAACGAACGGTATTATAGCAGCAGGCTACGCTACCGGTCTGCGAGAAACCCATAATAAATTGGGCGAGATCGGCTACACATTAACAGACTTTGTTGTTACTGATTTATATTACGGCTCCGAAACCGCATCCGCTATCAAGATTAAAGAAGGTCACCTATTAATGCTTGAAGACGGATATGGCTACTACTATGTTCCGAGCAAAGATACTTCTATTCTTAAAAATAATAAAAAAGTTCTATTGTATCTGAGTAAAGAGGAAAAAACCGGCTATTATACAATTTCCTACCCCCATATCCCTCTTTCTGCAGACTACCGCAACTATAACGACGCTTATCTGACCGGTCTTTTGGATTTCTTCCGTGGCGATAAAACGGAATATCGCAATCAGGAAAAACCTGCCGGGGCGCAGCCCACACCCAGCACTGTCGTCAACGGTCAGACGGTTTATTACTACGACCTGATCCCCACCTTTTTCTGGCCGGAGCGGGAGATCTCCGATGAAGATCTACTGGCAGAGATGAACGACCACGTCGTTGTACGAACCGCCACCGAATACAAGATCGTCATCTGGCCCTACGGACACAAAAACTACACCGGCGGCTACGGTACCAGCCAGTTCCACGAAATTTGTATGCCATAAGGCTGTAAAAATAGTCCGAACCGCAAAGGGCAGAAAAAATAAGAAAAAAATCACCAAGAAGACTGCTTAAAAGCAAAAAAGGAAGGAAAATATCAAAAATGATATTTTCCTCCGATTGAAATGCCCTTTGCTACCTCCAAACCTCGCCACTCGGCGTGCGGAAAAAGAAATGATAACCGCTCCGTTTCTAAAGTATTAGAAACTTCCGCCTATATCATTCCTTTTTCCTTTTCCCCAACAAACTTCGTTTGCCGGGGACCCCATTGTACGCCTTCGGGTAACCCGTAACCTTTGGTTACGGCTCGGTTTGAAGGTTTCAAACAATTTTTCCCACCCCCATCAAGGGGCTGTAAAAAACGTGAGTTTTTTTACAGCCCCGTTTTATATTTTAATATATTGACTTAAAGTCGAAATTTGGTTATAATGGATTTAACTATGCAAAGCAGGAGTGAGTATTTTGAGTAAAGACAATAAAAAGATGGTGAAGGAGATCACATCGATGGATGTGGACTTCGCCCAATGGTATACCGACATTGTGAAGAAAGCGGATCTTGCCGCCTATTCCAACGTCAAGGGCTTTATGATCATCCGTCCCTACGGCTACGCGATGTGGGAACTGATGCAGGGCGCATTGGACAAAATGTTTAAGGACTTGGGTCACGAAAACATTTGTATGCCGATGCTGATCCCCGAAAGCCTTCTGAATAAAGAAAAGGAGCACGTAGAGGGCTTTGCCCCCGAGGTGGCTTGGGTCACCTTCGGCGGCAGTGAGAAGCTGGAGGAGCGGTTCTGCATCCGTCCCACCTCCGAGACCCTTTTCTGCGATCACTTCAAGGACGTGGTCCATTCCTGGAGAGATCTGCCGCTGCTCTATAATCAGTGGGTCTCGGTCGTGCGCTGGGAAAAGACCACCCGCCCCTTCCTCAGAACCCGTGAGTTTCTCTGGCAGGAGGGTCATACCCTGCACGCCACCCGTGAAGAGGCAGAGCAGGAGACCATTCAGATGCTGGAGGTCTACGCTAAATTCTGCAAGGACTATCTTGCTATCCCCGTCGTACAGGGTCGCAAGACCGATAAAGAAAAGTTTGCAGGCGCAGAGGCAACCTATACCATCGAGGCTCTGATGCACGACGGTAAGGCGTTGCAGAGCGGTACCTCCCATTATTTCGGAGACGGCTTCTCCCGCGCCTTCGACGTTACCTTTGCAGATAAGGAGAATAAGCTCTCCTATCCCCACCAGACCTCCTGGGGCTGCACCACCCGCCTGATCGGCGCGGGGTTTATGACCCACGGCGACGATAACGGTCTGGTCATTCCGCCCTTCATCGCTCCTACCCAGGTGATGATCGTACCCGTGGCGCAGCATAAGCCCGGCGTACTGGAGAAGGCAGAGGAAGTAATGAACACCCTCAAGGGCTGCTGCCGTGTTAAGATGGACGCGGGCGCCAACAGCCCCGGCTGGAAGTTTGCCGAATACGAGATGAAGGGCGTACCCATCCGCTTGGAGCTGGGTCCCCGCGATATCGAAAACGGCGTCTGCATCCTCTCCCGCCGCGATACCGCCGAGAAGATCACAGTGGAGCTTGAGAAGCTGCCCGAGGTCATCCCCGCGCTCCTGCAGGAGATCCACGATAATCTCTATAACCGTGCGCTGGAGCGTCGCATCTCGATGACCTATACTGCCCGCAATATGGACGAACTCAAAGAGATCGCCGCCACCAAGCCCGGCTTTATCCGCGCGATGTGGTGCGGTGAGGAGGCCTGCGAGCTGCAGCTGAAGGAGGAGTCGGATATTTCCTCCCGCTGTATGCCCTTTGAGGATCAGGAGCAGGTCAGCGAGACCTGCGTCTGCTGCGGCAAGCCCGCCAAAAAGCTGGTTTACTGGGGAAAAGCATATTAATGTTCCTGCGGGCATAGGCTTTTTGCCTATGCCCGCAACATTTTTTTGATTTCAAACGTATTCTTTAAAAAGGGGGATCTCTATGGCATATACCGACGAGCAAATGCGGCGCATCGTCGCGGAATACGGACCTTGCGTCTGGCGGCTTTCTATGGCGCAGCTCTGCAATCAGGCCGATGCGGAGGACGTCTATCAAGAGGTCTTTCTGCGGCTGATCCGCCATAATCCCGCATTTGAAAATCCCACCCATCAGAAGGCGTGGTTCATTCGGGTGACGGTCAACTGCTGCAAGGACCAGCTGAAAAAGCGCCATCGACAGGATGTTACATTGGAGGATTGGGATCAGCCCACCATCGACCCCGAAGGCAACGTGGCACTGGGGATCGCGCTGGAGGAGCTGCCCGAGCGATACCGTGCCCTGATCCACCTTTATTATTATGAAGGCTATCGGACGGAGGAGATCGCCCGTATTCTGGGGATGAATCCCTCCACAGTCCGCAGCAGTCTCAAGCGCGCCCGCAAACGGCTGAAAGATTTTATGGAAGGAGGGAGCGCAGATGTTTGAAGAAAAGTATCGTAAATATTATCAGGATATCGCCCCCTCCGATGCCCTCAACGAGGAGACCCTTGCGCTGATGGCAGAAGCGCGGGATCATCTGGCGGCAGCACCCAAGCCTTTGCCCCGCCGCAGATCCTTGATCTGGATCCCCATTGCCGCAACGGCGGTTGCAGCGATGGTGGCGGTGGTGATCGTGGGCGGATGGCTGCGAGGCGATACCTATAACGATCTGGCGGGAAATGCAGACGATGTATTCTCCGATAGTATGGGGACGGAGCTCCCCGACGAGACCCCGCCTGCAGACGGAGAGGGAGAGCAGCAGGAGAATAATTCCTCCGCCCCGAACCCCGAGGTTCAGGATACCCCCACTCCCCCTGCTGATGAAAATCAATCCGACCCCTCGGAGGGAAATAATTCTGCAAGTAAGCCCAATACGGAGAATAAAGGCGAAAGCAAGGACGAGGACGCCACCAAGGACGAGGACGACAGCGGCGAGGAGCAGGCACCGCCGGATAATAACGCCGCAGCTGCACCCTCCGATCCCTATGCGCCCGTCATTAAAACCGATAAAAAGACCACCACCTATCTCACCATCCGTGAGTTCCTCAACGGTCTTGCCAAAAAGGAGACCCCCGGCTACGGCAAAAAGTACTATAACGCCCGTGAGCTGATCATCGTCCCCTCCCTGCTGCCCGACGGCGCACGCTTCCGCCACCTCTATCTCAACAACGAAAACGGAAAATATTCCTATTCTTATCTCTTTACAAACGGAGAAAATTCCTATATCATTGATGTGGAAGTCAACGCCAAGACCCCCAAGACCCTGCGGGATCTCAATCTGCAAAAGGGCGCCTTGGAGGAGGAAGAGGTGCTGACCGGCAAGAAGGAAAACCATCTCTACTACCTCTTCGGCGGGCGGGACGAGGTCACCGTCACCTTGAAGAATCTCCAATCCGAGACCGATCCCAACGAGGACGAGACCGCGACCCTTTTGGAGCAGTTCAAGCTGGAGCGTTGCTCCCTTGAAAACACCGTTATCGATATGAAATATTAAGGAGTAAGAATTATGACAAAAAAAGAATTTCATCCTTGGGAAGGCTATGTAAAGCCCTTCCGCATCTTCGGCAATCTTTATTTCTGCGGCACCAAGCCCGCCAGCACCCATCTGATCGATACCGGCGACGGATTGATCCTCATCGACCCCGGCTATCCTTTGAGCCTCTATCTGGTGATCCAGAACATCCACGAGCTGGGCTTTGATCCCAAGGACATCAAATACATCATCAATACCCACGGTCACTTCGACCACTGCGGTGCCACCCGCGCGCTGGCAGAGATGACCGGTGCCAAGACCTTTCTGGGCGCCAGAGATCTCACCTATGTCAACGGCGAGACCGATCTGCATCTGGGCGGTCGCAGAAGCGAACCCTTTAACTGCTTTCAGGAGATCTTTACCCCCGACGTTCTTTTGAAGGACGGCGATCATATCGTACTGGGCAATACCGACATCCTCTGCTACGAAGCACCCGGTCATACCCCCGGCACGATGGCATTCTTCTTCAATGTGACCGACGGCAAGCAGACCCTGCGCGCCGGTATGCACGGCGGCGTCGGATTCAACACCTTCAAGATGGAGTTTATCGAGCAATACGGCATCGGCACTGCCATTCGGGAGGAGTTTGTGCCCGCCATCAAGCGGTTCATTGATGAGCCGGTGGATATCTTTCTGGGCAACCACGTCGGCAACAACGATACCGTGGGCAAGTCCTTGGAAATGACCGAGGAGCATAACCCCTTCATTGACCCCACCGCCTTTAAAGCGTTTATGGAAAAAAAGATCAACGCTTATTACGCCTTTCTGGAAGAAGAAAAAGCGAACGCATAATACAAAAGCACCTTGGTAAATGGGTGTTGTTCTTATCGGAGAATTTGTAATCATACCTGTTTCTGTTAAGAACCAGCATCGCATTTGTATGCACAAATTCAGTTGGGCAGTAGCCCAAACCCACTAACAACAGAAAAGAGAAGATTCGTTTTTCAGCGAGTCTTCTCTTTCTTTTGTCTGTTA
>JAZQAQ010000022.1:0-2434 GCA_045545255.1 Eubacteriales bacterium
GGTATAGCTATCATCCAGTTCCACGAATTTAAATTCCCAGCTGGACCAAAGGATGATCTCCTCGGAAAAGCGGGAAAGATGCATCATAATCATTGCGAAGGCGCTCATCAGCTCCAGGCAGAAATCCCGATCGGAAACGCCGTCAATACTATTAAGAGTATAGCCGTCAAATCCTAAAAGACGGGAAGTCTCCGCCCGATCTGTATGATAGGTCGTACCGGCAAGGGCGCAGGAGCCCAAGGGATTTTGATTCATCCGCTTGACCGCATCCTCAAGCCGCCCGCAGTCCCGCACCAGCATCATACAATATGCCATCAGATGATGCCCGAAGGTGATGGGCTGCGCCCGCTGCAGATGGGTATATCCGGGCATAATAACGTCGGCATTCGCCTTTGCCTGCACCAAAATCGCCGCCAAAAGTTCCTTGATCAAACCAATGATCTCTTGCGTCTCGTCCCGAAGATAGAGACGGATATCCAAAGCCACCTGATCGTTGCGGCTGCGTGCCGTATGCAATTTTTTACCCAGATCTCCGATCCGCTTGGTCAGCACCGATTCGATAAACATATGGATATCCTCCGCCTGCATATCGAATTCCAATGCGCCGCTCTCGAGATCCGCACGGATCGCGCCCAGCTCTGCAATGATGGCTTCGCCCTCCTCTTTGGTGAGGATGCCTTGCTTTGCCAGCATAGCCGCGTGCGCTACCGAACCCTCGATATCCTGCCGGAACATCCGGCAATCGAAGTGAATGGATGAATTAAAATCGTCCGCTTCCCGATCCAGTTCCTTTTGGAAGCGACCCGCCCACATTTTTTCCATTTATCTTACAGCTCCAAACCAGTTTTCTTACGCATTTTAGCATTGACCTTCACAGGCAGACCAAAGAGATTGATGAAGCCTGCAGAATCCTTCTGATCGTAAACGTCATCCTCGTCGAAGGTTGCGATCTCGGGATCGTAGAGAGAGTAGGGAGAGGTCACGCCGGCAAGAATCATATTGCCTTTATACAGCTTCAGCTTCACATCGCCGGTGACGGTCTCCTGCGTACTGTCCACAAATGCCATAATAGCCTTGGTCAAAGGAGTGAACCACTGACCGTCGTAGATAATTTCAGCGAACTTCTGGGCAACCAGTGCCTTATAATGAGAGGTAGCACGATCCAAGCAAAGGGTCTCCAGAATTTCGTGTGCCTTATAGAGGATGGTACCGCCGGGAGTCTCATAAACGCCGCGACACTTCATACCGACCAAGCGGTTCTCCACGATATCCAAAAGACCGATACCGTTCTTGCCGCCCAGCTCGTTGAGCTTCCAGATGAGATCCACGCCGTTCATCTCCTTGCCGTCGATGGCGGTGGGGACACCCTTTTCAAAATGGATGGTCACATAGGTAGGTGCATCGGGAGCCATCTCAGGAGAGACGCCCATCTCCAAAAAGCCGGGCTTATTGTAAAGCGGCTCATTTGCGGGATCCTCCAGATCCAAGCCCTCGTGGGAGAGATGCCACATATTCTTATCCTTGGAATAGTTGGTCTCACGGTTGATCTTCAAGGGGATGTCGTGTGCCTCTGCGTACTCGATCTCCTCCTCACGGGACTTGATATCCCACTCACGCCAGGGAGCGATGATGTGGAGATCGGGAGCGAAAGCCTTGAGGGTCAATTCAAAACGAACCTGATCGTTGCCCTTACCGGTGCAGCCGTGGCAGATGGCGTCAGCACCCTCTGCAATGGCAATCTCCGCCAGTCTCTTTGCGATGCAAGGACGTGCCAGAGAAGTACCCAGCAGATAGTTCTCATATACAGCACCTGCCTTAACAGCGGGGAAAATAAAGTCCTGCACGAACTCTTCGTTCAGATCCTCGATGTACAGCTTGGAAGCACCGGTCTTGAGTGCCTTTTCTTCCAGACCGTCCAATTCACCGGTCTGACCCACGTTACCGGACACCGCAATGACCTCACAGTTATTATAGTTTTCCTTCAGCCAGGGAATGATAATGGAAGTATCCAGACCGCCGGAATAAGCTAATACGACTTTTTTGATGTTCTCTTTGTTCATTTCAATTTCCTCCGATTGAATAAAATTCAAAAATTAATGAATAAATTCTACCACACCCGTCATTATAATGCAAGACTTTTTTCTAAAAAACGCGCTTTTTAGCAGTTTGACAATGAATTATTATAAAAAGCCCTCGCTTTTGTATAAAATGAAACTAAAACTCATTTTTTATGCACGAATATTTGCATATTATTCACCTTGCAGAAGCAAAAAAGATAAAAATGCAGAATAAAAAACAAAGAAATCCGCCCAAGGGCGGATTTCAAATTAGTTTATTCTTCGCATCTCGGATAGATCATATACCGATGGACGATATTCAGATCCTCCGGCATATCCAAGCCGTGAGAGCCGCAGTTATCGTCGATCTCGTGGCA
>JAZQAQ010000023.1:0-9822 GCA_045545255.1 Eubacteriales bacterium
TATGGCTAAAGTAACTTGGAAACCCGGCACGCTCCTTGCTCCCGTCCCCCCGGCTTTGATCTCCTGCTCCCACGAAGGTAAGGATAATCTCATTACCATCGCCTGGACGGGGATTTTGAATTCCGAGCCGGCAAAGACCTATATTTCCGTCCGTCCGGAGCGTCATTCTCATAAAATGATCAAGGAGAGCGGCGAATTTGTCATCAACCTGCCCTCCCAACACATCGTTCGCTCCATCGACTTTTGCGGCGTTCGCAGCGGTAAAAATACCGATAAATTCGAAGCCTGCAAGCTGACCCGTGAAAAAGCATCGGTGGTCTCCTGCCCGATGGTGGCAGAAAGTCCCGTCAGCATCGAATGTAAGGTCACCGACATCATTCCATTAGGCTCTCACGATATGTTTATGTCAGATATCGTTGCCGTCAACATTGATGAGCGATATATTGACGAAAAGGGCAAATTTCATATCGAGAAATGTGCCCTCGCTTCTTACGCCCACGGTCAGTATTTTGCTCTCGGCAAAAAGATCGGTTCCTTCGGATACTCGGTAAAGAAGAAAAAGAAATAAAAAGAAGGGGCTGTAATGCGTTTTTTTACAGCCCCTTTTAATATGAATAGACGCAAAAGAGTACCCTTTCAAGCAATTTATCACGATCATGTACCGTCCTTCCGTAAAGACGGTTTCTTCTCATATGGTTTGCCCCATTTTGATCGCTTTGGGTGTTGTCCCCAAATATTTTTTCATCATCCGCCGCAAAAAAGAGGGCGAAGAAAAATTCAGCAGCTCGCAAACCTCTTCTGTTGTTTTCCCCTCCAGCAGCAAGGTTTCCGCACGAAAAAGCCTGATTTTATTCTTATATTTGATCGGTGACTCTCCCACCGCCTCCCGAAAGACCTCGAAAAAACGGGAGGGGCTCATGTGGCAGATTTCTGCCACCTCCTCCACCGTAACGTTCTCTCCCGAATGGTCACGCAAATAATTGAGGGCAGGCAGGATCCGCTCAGCCGATGACGGACTCCTTTTTTCCAGCAGCGGAATCACCTTGTTGAGAATCTGATAAAACACTGCCGCGCAGGCTAGATCGTTTTTTTGTTCCCCCGCCAGAATCAGAGAATCAAAATCCGCGGAGAGCTCAGGCAGATGAAAGAACTGCATTTTTCGGTAATACAGCGAAAGCTGATCCACTTCAAATTCCGTCATGTCAAAGACACTCTCCCCCTCCTCCCAGTAGGAGGTATATGCAACGCCTCTCGGAATAAACCAAACGTCCCCGACGGAAAGCCGAAAGGTCTCCCCCGTCTTTTTCTCGATTCGACAGCCTCCCTGCCGAATAAAGGCAAGACGCGAGGCAGAAAAACCTGTTTCCGTCCCTGCAAAATATCCGCCTTTTCTCTGATGTCTTCTCACGTAGAAGCGGCAAAAATGCTCTTGAGATCGATACACAAAGCTCATCCTTTCGTAGAATAGTACCCCTTTTTTAAAAGTATAATATCTCCTCTTTTATCTGTCAAGAGTTTATACTTTAAGCAAAGGAGTTGATTTTTATGAAAAAAGTTTTAGTCATCGGCGGTACCGGTACTATGGGTCGGTATTTATGCCCCATCCTCGTCCAAAAGGGGTATGAGGTACACGCCATAGCAGGTGAAATCGCGCAGGATCAGCCCGGCATCCGCTATTTCTTTGCCAATGCCTTGGATAACGAGGTACTGAAGTCCTTTTTGGAAAAGCGGTACGATGCCGTCATTGATTTTATGTGGTATCACGATCTGGAGCTTTATAAGAGCCGCTATCAGCTTTTTCTGGAGTATACGGACCATTATTTTGCATTATCCTCCTATCGCGTATATGCCGATAGTGACCTTCCCATCACCGAAAACTCTCCCCGCCTTGCCGAGGCGTTGGATCCGGAGGATGAATGGTGTCACTCCACAGGCTATGCCCAATCCAAATGCGGTATCGAGGATCTCTTAAAGGCCTCCGACAGTAATAATTGGACCGTCCTTCGTCCCACCGTTGTATACTGTCCCGGCCGTATGCCTCTGGTAGCATGGAGTAAAAACGAGGTACTCCTGCGTGCCTACGCAGGCAAAAAGATCGTCATTCCCCGCGAAGCGCTGGACAAAAAAACCTCTCTCCTATGGGGGGAAGACGCTGCAAAGATGATCGCAAACCTGCTGTTCCTTCCCGAAGCAAAGCGGGAGATCTATACCCTTGGCTCTGCCGAAACCATGACCTGGGGTGAGATCCTGGAGTTTTATAACAAAATGTACGGCTTAGAAGCAGAACTTTGCGAAACAGAGGAATACCTCGACCGCTTTTACGGAGACGATGAGGCACGAAGAAGAAAGATAAAGTTCATGCTGTGCTACGATCGTCTGTACAACAGGGTGATCGATAACAGTAAGGTCTTAAAGGCGACGGGTCTGCGCCAGTGCGACTTGATGCCCATTCAAAAGGGACTTACTTTGGCATCGGAAGGAATCCTGCCCAAAGCCTGCCTTGATATGGACAGTTTTCTTGGAGAGGAACAAAAATGAGAAAGATTAAAATCGTTCAAATCGGTGTCGGACACGATCACGCCCTGCAAAACTTCACCGCCATGAACGCGATGCCCCATCTTTTTGAGATCGTGGGTCTTGTACGCATCCCCGGCGAAGAAGAGGTTAAGCCCGATTTTCTTAAAAACACCCCGAATATCCCCACCTTGTCCTTAGAGGAAGCCTTCGCAATTCCCGACCTTGAGGCTGCCGTCATTGAGACCACCGATATGGAATTGGTAAATTATGCTCAAATGGCGGCAGACCGCGATCTGCACGTATTTATGGATAAGCCGGGCAGTCAATCGGCAGAGCAGTACGAGGAAATGCTGCGCACCGTCCATGCCCGTAAAAAGGTATTCGGCATCGGCTACGTTCTGCGCTTCAACCCCATGATCCAATCCACCCTTTCACTTGTAAAGCAGGGAAAACTGGGCGAGATTTATGCGGTAGAAGCGCATATGAGCCGTGATGATAAGGATGAAAAAAGAAGATGGCTGGAGCAATTCCAAGGTGGTATGACCTACTTTTTGGGTTGTCATTTAATCGATCAGGTGTATACCTTTATGGGCGTACCCGAGGAGATCATTCCGCTGAACGTCTCCACCACTCCCGAAAAGAATAACGCTCTGGATCTGGGTATGGTTGCCTTACGGTATCCTAAGGGGATGAGCTTTGTTAAAGCCTGCGGCGCAGAGCCGGGTGGCTTTGCACGCCGTCAGATGGTGATCTGCGGCTCTCAGGGCACGGTAGAGATCCGCCCTCTGGAGGAAAAGACCGAGAATGACCGTGTTTCCCGATGCCTGTCCTGGTTCCGAACCGATCCCGATACCCCCCTTGCCTGGGGTACCCCCGGTGAAAAAACCACCTCCGCCCCCTTTAATCGGTATGAAGGAATGTTCGGTGAATTTGCCGAGCGTATCCTAAAAAACCGCCCCTCCACCGCTGAAGAGCTGGAGCGTGAAGCACGCCTTCATCGTATGATCCTCGCCGCCTGCGGTATGGATTGCGATTACAAAGGTTCCATCGATATCTAAAAAACAACCGACTTTTCGAATGAAAAGTCGGTTGCTTTTTATTTTTTAATGAAATCTAAAATCATTTTAGCAAAGGGGTTGACGCCGTTTTCATCCACCACTCTGCCGTGCTCGCAATGCTTGCCGTGGACCAAAAGCATCTCTCGCTCATGTCCGAAATGCTTGAGGGTGGAGATCACCAGTTTGGTCTGCTCCAAGCGGTTTTCCATATCGTTGTCCGATACGATAAACAGCATGGGCGGATACTCCTCATCCACGCCGATATGGTAGAGCGGCGCGGAATCATCCACAATGACGCGACGGGTGTCGATCCCGCGCTCCTTCAATACGTTGAAATGAGCGGTAGGCTGACCCGCATCGTGAATAAAGCCGTCAAAGTCCATCGGGCTCAAGCCGTGAGCTGCCAGCCATCGCTTATCAAAGCAGAGCATCATCGTCAGATACCCGCCTGCCGAGGTACCGCTGATAAAAATGCGTTTGCATTTGCCGTACTCTCCGATATGGTCTACCGCCCACTTGATTGCCGCGGCACCGTCCTCGATGAAATCGGGATACTTTGCCTCGGGATACAAGCGATAATCGGCAGAAACGGCGGCTACGCCGCCCTCTGCTACCTGCTGCATCACCCGTACACGGCTGGGCTTGGTCTTGCTGCCGCCGATAAATCCGCCGCCGTGGAAGTAGATCAAAAGATCAAACTCCTCCTGCTCCGGCAAATATAGATCCAATCGTTGATCGGGATGCGCTCCATATGCAATATCACGAACTATCTTCATTGCAAAATTCCTCTTATAAGAACGAAAAATCAAGCATTGACCAGCTCTTGTTCTGCCAGCTTGTCCAGCTTCTTGTTGCGGAAATAGATGCAGAAATCGGTAAATACCATCACAAAGTTCAGCACGTAGAAAAAGAGGACGTACCACTTATTGGCAAAATCCGCCATATACGCTTCATTCATAAATTTAGAAGCAATACCGGCTACGTAACCGAACAAAATCAGGCACAAAAAAGCCAGACTCTTACCCTTGGTGGTACGCGCCTTATAGGACTTCATCACGTTCATCGGCCAAGAAGCACCGAAACTCACGATCATAATAATCTCTAAAATCTCTGCCATTTTTCAAATCTTCCTTTTCAAAGATTTATTTGCCCGTTGCGATACGGACACATTCTTCGTCGTTTTTCAGCACCTTAAAGATGTGCGCCAAATTTCTGGCGCAGGCAAGGTTCATGGCCTCACCGATGGTCTTGCTGCAGCCGTGCGGTGCTTTTCCGGCATAGGAATTAGGATAGTTCGCAGGCCAAGCACCCTTGCAGTTCACGCCCAATTCATTCAGATAATCCGAACGATGATTCGAAAGCCCGCTTTCCACATCATAGCGATCCTCAGCGACCAATTCAGGCCAATAACCCATTATGTTGGCAGTCTCAGAAAAATCCGCATGACCGCCGGCAAAGCCGCCGTTTTCCACATAGTTCTTCAGCACTTCCATATCCTCATCGGTCAGCATGGGGTACTCTGCCCGATGCTCCAGGAAGTAGGGATATGCCTCCTCCACCTTAGTGGTGTATTTAGGGCGGTGTGGGACCCACATGGTGGCGTAGTTTTTCTGTTTATACCCTTGGCAACGCAGGAAATAACTGAGCATCGGCTTGTTGCCGCCATGGGAGTTGACGATGAGGATCTTGCGGAAGCCGTTGCGGGCAATTTCGTCGCAAAGTTCCTCCAACACCGTCAGCAGGGTGTGGGGGCTCAAGCTGATTCCACCGTGTGCTTTAAGCACCCTTTCGGGGTCTGTACGGCTCTGAATTCCGATCATATCTCCCAGCCAAAGACCGGTGGGAAAGATCACCACGTCTTCCATCTCCGCTGCCTGCTCCACGCAGGCCCTCGCTTTCATCGAGTCGGTACCGAGGGGCAGATGGGGGCCGTGCTTCTCCAGGCAACCGAGAGGCAGTACGCAAAGACCGCCGCTCTTTTCAATAGCCGCTTTCATTTCGTCGGAACGCAAATATTCCCAATTCATAAGCATTCTCCTTCAGTCTATTATTTTACTCTATCATACACTCTTTTCACTATATTGTAAAATATGAAATAAAGTATCCTGCTTTCACTTGAAAGTGATAGAGAAATATGGTAAAATATAAACAAAAGGATGTGAAAAAATGGAACTTTTGCAATTAAAATATTTCTGCCACGCAGCGGAAACGGAAAATTTTTCCAAAACTGCCCGTGTCTTTATGGTCCCCCCCTCCGACATCTCCCAAAGCATCAAGCGTCTGGAAAAGGAGCTGGGCACGCCCCTCTTTGACCGCCGTGCCAACAGCATCAAATTAAACGAAACAGGCAGGCAGTTTTATCTTCACGTCAAGGGGGCTCTGGAGGAACTGAACCGTGCTACCGACGCCCTTCGACAGAAAGCGACACAGCTTAAAATCTGTATTAAGGTAAATCGGCGGATCACGATGCAGGCGGTGGAAAAATTTCGGCATATTCACCCCGAAGTGGACCTCATCGTGCGGCACCACGCAGATCGGGAGGAAGAAGTCTTTGACCTCATTATCGATAGCACAGACCACGCAGAAGAAGGCTATATAGGCGAAGAATTGCTTTCGGAAGAAATTGTCTTAGCGTTGCGCAAGGATGATCCTCTTGCTGCAAAGAAAAAGGTGACCGCCGCCGATCTGCAGGACCGCCCCTTTATCACGATGAACAGCGGCGACAGCATTCATACCATCACCCGCGAGGTCTGCCGTACCATAGGCTTCGAGCCACGCATCGCCATCCAGAGCGACGACCCCTTCTACATCCGTCAATGCGTGGAGCTGGGACTGGGAGTCTCGGTCATTCCCGCCCTTTCCTGGCGCGGGCAATTCTCCGAGCAGGTGCTTTTTAAGGTCTTGATCGGCAGTGAGCGAAAAACCTATGTATGCCATCCGCAAAACCGACAGCTCTCTCCCTTTACCAAGGATTTTATTGCCTTATTGGCAGAGCAATTTAAAACAGAAAAAAACGGAGCAGAGGTCAGGTGACCTCTGCTCCGGTTTTTTATTCGCATTAGGTTATTTTCGATTTTTGGCTGCTTCCAGCTTATGATGACGACGGTTTTTAACCTCATCGGACATAGGCTGGATTTCGCCGGCTGCTTGCAATGCCTGACGGGTCAGCAAGGGACCGACCAGCTCGTAGATCAGCACTGCAAAGAGGGTGATATTGCGGATCAGCGTCCCCTCTGCGCCCAGCTGCATAGCGGTAATACACATTCCCAGTGCCACGCCTGCCTGCGGCAGAAGGGTGATACCCAGATACTTGCAGATAGCAGAAGAGCAGTTGGTCAGCTTGGCACTGCCCATAGCACCGAAATACTTACCGGCAGAGCGGAAGAGGATATAGACCAGACCGATGATAACGATGATATAGTCTGCAAACACTCTCAATTCCAGCTCTGCACCGCTGATGACGAAAAACAGTGCAAACAGCGGAGAGGTCCATTTATCGGAGGCTGCCATCAGATCGTGAGACAGCGGACAGATATTACAGAACACCGTGCCCAGCATCATACATACCAGCAGTGAAGAGAACTGAATATGTACTGCGCCGATATGAAAATCGATCATCGCAAGGGATGCGGTGAGGAAAACTGCGGCGATGGTCAGATTCAAACGATTGGTATTGGAATTGAAAAGCTTCTCCAATTGGGTCAAGATCCAACCCATAATGGCACCCAAAATCAAGGAGCAGACGATCTCCACCAAGGGATTTACCAGAATGGAGATCAGATCGATCTGACCGCTGACCAAGGTTTTAGCGATACCAAAGGATACTGCAAACACCACCAGACCCACTGCATCGTCCAACGCAACAATGGGAAGCAGCAGCTTGGTCAAAGGACCCTTTGCCTTATACTGGCGAACAACCATCAAGGTTGCCGCAGGAGCGGTTGCAGTTGCTATAGCACCCAAAGTGATGGCTTGGGCGATGGAAAGCTTATCGGGAACGATAAAATGCACTGCGATCAGCGCACCGTCCACCAGAATCGCCGCGACCAACGCCTGCAAGATACCGATGATCAGTGCCTGATGCCCTGTCTTTTTCAGATCGCTGACGCGAAATTCATTCCCGATGGAAAAGGCAATAAAGCCCAGCGCCACCTCGGAGATCAGCGAGAGATGATGCACCGCCTCGGCAGATTCAAAGCCCAATCCAGAAACGCCCAGCGCACCCAGACAATAAGGACCCACCAGCACGCCTGCAATCAGATAGGCGGTGACCGAAGGCAGTTTCAGCGGCTTGAAAAGCCGGGTCATCAAAAGACCTGCCAAAAGTGCGATGGAAACAGATAATAATGTATTCAAGAGATTCCCTTCCTTCTTTTAATTACAACAAAAACTCCGGAATTAATCCAGCAAATTGATATAACCATAGACCAGATTATGGTCGCTTGTGCCGTTATGCGGCACATCATAGTACCCGTTTTTGACTTCCTCATCGTACCAAGAGATAGTATCCTTGGTAACGATGATATGGTCGATAACCTGCTTGCCTTTACGGGTATAAGGACTATTCATCCCCTCGCCGAAGGCAAAGCTATAAAAATGCTCCTCATCGAAATGGCCGAACAATTCGTCCATCGTCTCATTGAAGTCCCCCACGCAGACGGCATACTGATCCTTCACCATATACCGATCCTGCACCTCTTTATACTGGGCGTGACCTTCATCAAAATCAAGGTGGCAATTATAAAAAGTAACCGTCTTTCCGTTTACGTCAATTTCGTGACGGGAAAAGTTACGAAGTCCATCAGCTTGAACCGAGGGCCAGATAATCTCGGAGGATTTGATGGGATATTTACTGAGGATGGCACTTCCTACGGCATTGACATTCGCATCGGCGGGTGCCTTTTCGTTTTTATCTCGATCCAAATAGATGCAGGGGGCAAAATAAAAATAGGGATAACCCGCCTTTTCTGCAAGGGTCTGCACCTGATTGCCGCCGGTGGAACGGGTGGTATAGCAATCCACCTCCTGCAAGCCCACCAAATCACCGTCCACCTCTTTCAAAAGGCGGGCGACATCATTGAGGGTCTTCCCGTACCAGCCGGCTCTGATATTAAAGGAAACGACCTTCAGCGCATCCTCCATAGAGAAGGGGATTTCCTGCTCCTCCTCAAAGACGGGCGTCTCCTCATCCTCTTTCTTGGGCTCTTCCGCAGGCTCGTCCTTCGCGGAGAGATCCTCAGAGGGGGTCTCCTCCTTGGGGACATCGGGCTGCGTCGGCTCTTCCTTCGGAGTCTCGGAAGGGGAATTATTCTGCTGATCGGAGTCGGCGGGCTTTTGCTCCTCCTCGGAGGGCGTATCGTCATCGGTATGATCCGACGGCTTCTGCTCCTCCTCTTTATCCAAGGGATCAAACAAAGCAGAATTCATACTGTCATCCACTTCGCTTTTACAGCCGGAAAAGCAGCCCACCAACAGAACCACGATCAAAGCAAGGGCAATTTTAGATAAAAAAGATTTTTTCATATTATTGTCCTCTCATCGGTCAATTGACAAAATCATTCAAAAAGCGTCTTTTGTCTGCTGGCAAAAGAGGCTTTTTGTACGGTATATCGGCTGCTGCCGGCAAGTTACGGGGGCGATACGTCTGTGCGCCAGCAGATCCACACCGCAGCCACCATGGCAGGCATGGCGTTTACACAGGCGGGATTGGGGTTGTGTCATGCTATGGCGCACAGTTTGGGAGGCCTGTTCCATGTGCCCCATGGCAGGCTCAATGCGATCTTATTGCCTGCGGTTTTGGAGTGCAACAGCCACGCCGCCGGGGAAAAGTATGCGGTTCTGGCTGCCGCCGCGGGGATCACAGGCAGCGCAAAAACCATTGCCCTGCGGAATTTGAAAAATGCACTGATCCGGCTGCGCCGGGAGCTTTCCATGCCGGAAACGCTGCCCCAGGCAGGCATCGATCCCATGCGGGTTCGGGCAAATTTGTCTACCATCGTGGCAGCGGCTTTGGAAGATCCCTGCTGCAAAACGAATCCCATGCAGGTGGAAGATTATATGGTGCGCAGTGTTTTGGAGGCGGTGACAGGCCGTGTCTAGTGTGCTGCGCAGTGTGGGGATCGATGTGGGAACCACCACGACCCAGCTGATCTTGTCACAGATCACTGTGGAAAACAGGGCGTCGGGCTTTGCTGTGCCGGAGATGGAGATCACCCGGCGGCAGATTCTGTACCGCAGTCCGGTGCAG
>JAZQAQ010000024.1:0-5299 GCA_045545255.1 Eubacteriales bacterium
ATAAGTACAAAAGTCCTAAAGCAAAAATTATACAAATTATAATCCATAAAAATATTCGAACTATTTTCATACCATCACCGCCTTAGGTGTATTATAGCATAAAAGCGGTGAAGGGGCAAGTATAAGTGAAATCGTGCTATCGCACGGTGAAATCAAAGTCTTTCGCCTTTGGTGAAATATTTTGCTAACGCAAAATGTGAAATTAAATCCACCCACCGCCGCAGCGATTTCACTCGAGCGAAGCGACAATTTCACATTGCAAAGCAATATTTCACCCACCCGTTAGGGTGGATTTAGTTGAAAAAAGTCCTGTTCTTTCTAACAAGACTTTTTTCTGGAGCTGGAGATCGGATTTGGACCGACGACCTACTGATTACGAATCAGTTGCGCTACCTGCTGCGCCACTCCAGCATATCTGCTGCAACCGTTGGTTACAGCGGAATTTATTTCATTAAAAATGCAATAAGATCAGCACTATAGCCTTCTTTTGTTTCAATCAAGCTCGCTGACTCTCTACCAAGGTTGAATGAAAAATTCATATTCAAATGAATACGCTCGTCTGCAGGAAGATCTTCATCCTGCTCCTCATCGTAAAAAAGCTTCAGATAGATCTTATCTTGATTCAGATCATAATTTCCTTTGTTTTGAAGAGCATAATCGATTTCGACCACATCATTGGTGAAAAATTCGCTCGTATTATAGGACGGCTGTAAATATTTCACTAAAGTTGCTATGAAACGATCGCTTTTTTCGCCGATAGATGAAAGCTTCACAGTTCCTACAGGATAAATCATCCGAAACAGTTTGAAACCCAATCTTTTGCAAATGGCGGGGATCTCGATCTTAAAGCCGACGAGCTCCTCTCCGTCCTTTGCGCCAAGTGTCATCACGCAAGAGTTAGGGGTAAGTTCCGATTCGATAATAGAAAAGCGCAGTTCGCCATCATATTCTTCATTAATTATGGGAACACACTGTTTCATAAAGCTTAACCTTTCTTCAATAACTTTAAAACTTCCTCATAGAAGGAATTGATATCCTTGAACTGGCGATGAACAGAGGCGTAGCGTACATAAGAAACCTCGTCCAATGTCTTGAGAGACTCCATCACCAATTCCCCGATATACTCGGTCGTGATCTCTTTTTCCATAGAATTATATAATACCGATTCCACATCGGAAACGATCTTTTCCATATTAGCAACACTGACAGGGCGTTTCTCACAAGCGCGAAGCAACCCTTTCATAATCTTATCTTTGGAAAAGGGCTCTCTGGTCTTATCTTTTTTAATAACGACCAAGGGAATTGTCTCGATTGCCTCAAAGGTTGTAAACCGCTTGGCACAGCTCGAGCATTCGCGGCGACGGCGGATCTTTTCTTCATCATCCGCAGGTCTGGAATCAATTACCTTACTCTCAGGGCAACCGCAAAACGGACATTTCATCAGATCCACCACCTTTCAAATAACAAGTGCTTTTCGACTGCATTGGTTATTATACCGCACTTCTATTTATTTTGCAAGAGTTAATTTCTTTTCAAGAAAAGATTTTGATACAGATATTTCATCAGCTGAATCAAAATTATTACGGTATACCTCGATCAATCCGGGACCCTTATAGCCATTTTTTCGCAAGATACCGCCGATTCGTTCATAATCAACCGTCCCCTGCCCCGGGAGCATACATATATGCTCCTCGTCGCGGTCATTCACGTGAAAGTTCACAATCGAATCTCCCATCGCCTCAGCCAATGCATAAGGATCTTGCCCACCCTTAAACGCCTGCTTAATATCGAGAGTAAACCGAACATCCGGTGCAATATTTCTTAATTTTTCAGTGAAATCCGGATGATTCACACTATTATAAAATACATTCTCCATCGCGAATACGATCCCGGTTTCTTCCTGTAGCTTCAGCAAAGGCACAATCATTTGAGCATAGCGATCTACGCTTTCGAGACCAATTCCGCGGTCGCCGTGAATGTTGATCACCTCTGCGCCCAAAATCTTTGCAGCGTTTGCATAGCCACGATAAAACTCGGTTGCATCGGCAATTCTTCTCGGATATGGAGAGAAGAAAAGATAGTTTTCCAAAAAACTTGTAAAAGGATGGACGGAATATACACGAATACCTTGGGAATCGCAAGCATTACGTAAGGTGCGTAAATATCCCTCATCCATTTCACTGTAGGTATTCAAAAACACCTCGCAGGTACGGATGTTTAATGCAGCTGCTTCAACCAATGCCTTCTCAGGTTCCAATGGATAAAAGCAAGCCAGTGACATTCCGACTTCCATAGCATTCCTCCCCTACTTAACCGGCAGAGACCTCTCTGTCCGCAAGAATCTTTTCAATGCAAGCAATTCGCACGCAAACAGTAAAACGCTCCATTGCAATTTTCAGTTCCGACACAGGCGGATAAGACGGAGCCAGACGGATATTAGAATCATCGGGATCGTTTCCATAAGGGAAAGTGGCCCCAACCATCGTCAGCGACACTCCAGCCTCATCACAAAGATGATAGACACGCTTGGCGCAACCGGGCAAGGTATCAACGCTTATGAAATATCCGCCCAAAGGCTTACTCCACTTGGCAATTTCTTTTCCGTCGAGATCACGCTCCAAAATCCCCAGCACCGTCTCAAACTTCGGGCGAAGAATCTCAGCGTGCTTTTTCATCTGCTCCATTAACCCCTCTTTATTCTTGAGGACACGAACGTGGCGGAGCTGATTCAGTTTATCGGGACCGATGGTCTGGACACAAATCTGCTTCTTTACAAATTCAACGTTATCAACACTCGTCGCAAGCATAGCAACACCGCTGCCGGGATAAGTGATTTTTGAGGTGGAACTGAACATCAAGGCCATATTAGGATTCCCTGCTTTTTCGCACTCATCAAGAATGTTCAAAAGTTGGGGATGCTCATCATAGAGATCGTGAATGGCATAAGCGTTATCCCAAAAGATTCTGAAATCGGGTGCCTTAGGCTTCAGATTAGCAAATCTGCGAACGACCTCGTCGGAATAAACAACACCGGTAGGATTGGAATATTTGGGAACACACCAGATACCCTTAATGGTATCATCCTCAGAAACCAGTCGCTCGATCATATCCATATCCGGACCGTCATCGAGCATAGGAACGGTGATCATCTGGATATTAAACTGCTGGCAGATCGCAAAATGACGATCATAGCCGGGCGCAGGGCAAAGGAATTTGATCTGCTTTTCTTGGCTCCAGGGACGCTCGCTGCTGAGATTTCCAAAGCAAAAAACCCGCGCAAGGGAGTCAAACATCATATTAAGACTGGAGTTTCCGCCCAATATTAACTGCTCGGGACGGACACCAAGCACATCGGCAAACAACCGCTTTGCCTCCGGAATACCGTCTAAAAGACCGTAATTTCGGCAATCAAGACCGTTTTCAGCAAAGCAATCCTCACTTGTCTGAATAATTCCAAGCATCCGTTCACTGAGATCCAGCTGCTCGGCATCGGGCTTACCTCTCGTCATATCCAGACGAATGATATCACCTTTATATTTCAGATAACGCCGTCGGAGCTCGTGCAGCTCCGCAAGCAATTCATCCGTTGTTGCATTAACATACTTATCCATAATATACCTCTTTCTTCTCGCGATGCAAACCTTTTAAAAAATCAAGAAAGGGATCCGACCTCTACCAATGCAAAGGTCGGATCACCTTTATGAAACCACAACCGTTATTTGATACTTACCGACTGCGCCAACCTTTAAATCATCCGGAAATACTGCAACCGCATTCAGTCGGTTGGTACCGCTCGGCAGAACCTGATTGCGGACATCCGCCAGAATCCTCACATTATTTGCATTCAGTTTTTTTACATCCTCGGCAATTCCGCGAACTTTAATTGAAAGATTGCTCTCGGAAATCTTAGCATTTGTGCCCTTTGGGAGATTCTCAAGGCGAAGATCAGACACGCGAATCGTTTTAGTCTGAACATCGTTAAACGCGACCGAAACCTTTACCGTCTCAATATTATTGACATTCTTAACACCATTAGGCAGTACAAGCGCAACACTGGTCTCGAAGTTTTCTGTTTTTTCCGCAACATCAATCACACCGAGATCAATTGCGTTGATGCTATCCAGCCCCTCTGCGTTGCCGGTGATGGTGATATTTTCGGGCTCGATCTTTGCAGTACAGAACGCACTGTCCATTCCGCCGCTGCTGTTGATCACGCTCACTTTGAGAGGAACGGTTTTCTCCTTGACAACGGTTACCGTTACATCAACGGTACTTACATCAACCTGCAAGAAGGTGGTCGGCACGACCTTTCCGTCCTTATCCACCAAAGTATACGAGCAACTAAAGGTATTGGTCTCCAGGAAGGTCTCCTGCACGATTTCAATTTCCGCCGACGTAATGGTATCCACAATCGCCTTCGGACCCGTAACCGTCACAAAATTATTCAGCATTGTAGGCTCTTCCAAAATGTGCCCTTCCGCAACACCGCCGGTAACCTTCACGTTAACCTTGACGCTTGAGACAACATTGGTATCAAAACGAACCTTTACAGTATCAATAGATTGCTCGATCAGTTTTAGATTCTGACCGCCCATATCGATCTTGACCGGCAAATCATATTCACCGCTGCGCGTGACATTGCTCAGATCAAGCGATGCAGCAATCTTATTGGGGTTCATCAGCGCGATGGTATCGCGGGATCCGCTGACTCGAACCGAGATTGTATCTTCGATTGCGGTCATAATCCCAAGCCCTTCCTTTTGAGGAACAGAGCCTTCATATACCATAGATATCTTAATGTTGTTTACCGACGTATCGGTCTCCGGATCCACATACTCGCAGATCATAAACCAGATGACGATCGCCAGTAACAGAGAGATCAGCTTCAACTGCCAATTATGACGGAAGAAACGAACGATCTTTTCACGAATCAAATCCTTCATTCTTCCACCTCCGCTTTGATCTTTACTTTGTCGGAGAGGAAATTCTCTAAAAGAACATCCCGAAGTTCATCCGTCGAAACCCCGATATGGATCTCTCCGTTCAACGCATAGGATATCCTCCCGGTTTCTTCGGACACAACAACTATTACTGCATCCGAAATCTCACTCAACCCCACCGCTGCACGATGACGGGTGCCAAGTGCTTTGCTGATTTCCAATCTTTGACTCAAGGGTAAAAGGCATCCCGCTGAGATGATACGGAAATCACGTACAAATACTGCACCGTCGTGGAGAGGTGTGTTTGGGAAGAAAATCGTAACCAAAGCTTGCGCAGAAAGATCGCAATTGAGAGGGAT
>JAZQAQ010000025.1:0-6889 GCA_045545255.1 Eubacteriales bacterium
GCAGCTTTGCGCTGCAACACTTCTTCGGCGAAACACTCCATCTTAACATAACTTCTGGACATAACATAACCCCCTGTCGTAGTTTTCATTCTACAACAGGGGGCTCTTTTATTCAATGTCTGTTTTTCGGGATATAGTCCATTATGGACTGCTCTTTTGATTATATAAGGTGAGTTTTCGTTCCGGCGACCAAGGGCTGTTTTCCATCCGGTAGGTACAAACTGCCGTAGCAACCCTCGGGAACGGTCAGGGTCAGCTCGATCTGTTCCCCAACCCGTTTCCACGCAGAGGAAATTCTTCCCTTTGGATGCTCATGCCAGCCTTCGGCATAGGTCAACTGCGAAATAAAGTGCGGCTGTACAATAAGCTCGCAATAATCCCGTCCATAAGGATTGATCTGCACCCCTGCAAGGTATTTGAAAAACCAGGAGGTAATATCCCCCATAAAGTGGTGATTCTTGGAACCGGGACGAAGCTCCTCCCCGGGCTTTTTAAAGGACTCAAAGAGGGCAGTGCAATCCTCCTTCAGAATCCAATGACCAAAGGAAGGATAGTCGGGACGGGTAATCATATGATAGGCAAGCTCGGTCTGCCCAAACTCCGCCAGTACATGAAAGAGGATCCGTGCGCCCAAAATACCGGTATCCAGATGATCGTCACTTTCATGGATCCTCTGTAACAGAACCGCAAAGGCATCCTCCCGTTCCTCCGGCTCAAATAACCCGTAGGCAAGACCCATCGCCTGAGCGCTTTGATTAGCGCCGTGCACCGTCACCCCGTCCAAAAGCTCCTTTCGGGCGGCGGAACGAAGTTCCTGCCAAAGGGTTTCTGCAAAGATGCGCCCCTCTTCAAAGCCGATGGCCTCAAACATCCGCACACACTTGCAGCAGGTATCCATAGTGATGAGGGTATCGGAGGTAACCAACGGTGTCCGCTGATGATAATATCCGATCGGCAGATAATCGTACAGCCCTACCTCAATGACGCCACGCTCATTGCGCTTGGATGCAATATAGCGTAAATACAGATACAATGCATCGGCATTCTCCCGAAGCACATCGGCATCTCCCCGATAGACCCAGATGTAATAGGGCAGCTGCGCCAAAGCGCAATCCCAAGCAGGTCCGTTATAATTGGTTCCCGTCTCCACAGAGAACCCCCAACCGGAGGTAGGAACAATACCCGGAAGTTCACCGCTTGGGTGCTGTGCCTTGCGGATGTTTTCCAACCATACTCGCAGGCTGTTCTCAGCGGAAAGCCGTAGCATAAACTGCTCTGCCGAAAGAGCGGCATCCCCCGTCCATCCATTCTTCTCCCGATGGGGACAGTCGGTGGGAATATAAAAGAAATTGGAAATATTGGCATTATAGGAAGCCTTTTGCAAGCGATTGATCACCTCGTCGGAACAAGAAAAATCCCCCATAACCTTCAGATCGGAGGACAGAACCTCGAAGGTCAAAAGTTCTTCCGTTGCCTGCTCCTCGGTGATACCGCTGACCAGGCAATAACGCATCCCGAAATAGGTAAAAGAGGCGGTATATTCCTCCATATCCTCTCCTTTGCAGGTATAGACCATCCGGTGATCCAACCCTTCAGGCTGGAATCGCATAGCAGACATATTCAGCTCGCCCTTATGATTCAGGAACTCCCCCGTCTGGATAGAGATTCGCTGACCGGATGTGCCCGTAATTTTAAGGTGAACCAATCCGGCCAGATTTTCACCGAAATCGTAAAGCCAACCTTCTTTATCGGCGGCATCCATCGGCACCAGATTCCATCGGGCAGAGTTTTTTAATTTTTCATCCTTATCCTCGGCGATCCGCCCTCTACGCACCGAAACGGGGTGCAATCGCTTTAAAGAAACAATATTCTCGGCAGTACACAGCCGCGGCTCCCCCTTGGGCGATTCGGCAGGGATGGCGCTCCGCCACTCGCTGTCATCAAACTGCGGCAGATTCCAGCCGTAAATCTCGTTGCGAGCATCATAGATCTCCCCGCAACGGAAATCATCAAACAAAATGGGCGAGGGATGGGTCTTAAAGGCGGAATCGGCGGTAATCACCGCTTTTTTTACGCCGTATGACAATTCCAAAGCCAGTGCCACCTTGGGAGCACTGCGGAAGTCTGCCTTATCAAAAGCCCAAACTCCGCCGCCGATGGAATTCAATATACCGTTGCCCAACAAAATACCGACGGCATTTTCCCCCTCTTCCAAAAGTGAAGAAAGATCATAGTGATCGTAGTACAAAAGATCGTCGGGATTGGAAACGTAGGGCGCCAAAAGACCTTTTGTGATTTCTTTTCCATTGATAAACAGACGGTAAAAGCCAAGTCCGCAGATGGTGATCTCAGCACAACGAAGTCCCGCCCCCACCGTAAAGGTACGGCGCAGATAAGGTGCCGCCACATGATCGGTATAAGTGCCGTACCGTTCGGTTGCAGCAATAAAATCTTTGGAAAAAACCATAAAACTTCCTCAAAAAACTAAAACTGCCCAAGACTGGTTTTATTTATTCCAGGGTTTCGGGATAAACCTTCTCTCTCGCGCAAAGGAGGCGTTCTGCAGCCCAAAGGATGGCGTGGCGATCCCCGCGGGAGACAAAGTACCAAGGCGCCATCAAAAAGCCTTTGATCAGGTCGGGGTTCAGCTCGTTTTTCGCAATAGAAAGGGTCTGGAGGGGGTTAAATCTCCCACTCCAAAGAGAGCAAACGGGGATCTGATCATAGCCGTTATCATTATAAAAATGATGAGCTCTGTAATAAGGCTCAGATTTTTTCTGATTTTCGGGGGTAGCGTGTCGGCTATAGTAGGTGCCGTGGTGCCCATTGGTAACGATGCAGGATTTGGGCAGATTTTCCACAAAGGAATTGGGATATTTGAAGTAGGAGGTATTGGCCCAGATCCAAGGACGGGCGCCGTTCTTTTCACATTCCTTGCAAAGGAAATTCAGATCGTGCCACCAAAGTTTTTCGTTGCGGATGATAACGAGATCTTTATAGCGCTGGTAATTCTCCGATTCTTCATCCCATCCCAGATGAAAATAGGAGGGATGATCAAACATTTCGGAAATCTCTTGGATTAGATCGGCGCAAACTTGATAATAAATGGAGCTACTGATCATTCGGCTGTATTCTTTCAGCCAACGATCGTGAGCGGTGGAGAAGTTTAGTTTGGGAATGGGGGTCATACCGAGGGCGCGGATCTCCTCCAATTTTTTAGCAAAAAACTCCTTGGTCCATGCGTCCTTGGCGGCGATTTCAGGATGGGAATCATAGATCACTGCATCGCCCATATCAATGACGACGGTATTGATGCCGTACCGGGGAAGGTTTGCAATCACTTCATCCCAGATGACCGGATCGACACCATTGACGTCCTCCGGGTTCGGGACAACGTAAAGACTGCCTGAGGGGTTGCCAAGATCATGCCAAATATGGGTACTTAGATGAAGCAGAATGCCCCACATCATTTCATTTTTCATAAATTATGTCCTCCTAAAAATTTCTGTAGATAGACTTTTCCATCTGCAGACATTCTAGCATATATTTCTAAATATTTCTTGTCAAAAATTTAATATTTCATGACAGATTTTGACTATTCATCCCAAATATAATTAAGAGTCGCATAAACTGATGAGCTTTAAAAGTTTTGCAAATATGATGATTGTGAGTGCTGTGGTCGCTATTCCATACAAAAAGAAAAACTGCCAAAAGGCAGTTTTTATTTTGCTCCCGCAAACTTTTTGATTGCTTCAAAGGATGCGTCGCTGATATCGTGCTCGATCTTGCAAGCGTCCTCCGATGCGATTTTCGGATCCACCCCGATCCGAATCAAAAACTCGGTGATCAGAGTGTGCCGCTCGTAGATCTTTTCGGCAATGGCGATGCCCGACTCGGTGAGAGTCAAAGCGCCGTCCTTCTCCATCAGGACATACCCTTCCTTCTTTAAAAGACCGATGGCACGGCTGACGCTGGGCTTGGAATACCCCATATATTCACCTACATCAATGGAATGAACATTCTTACCCTTTTTTGAAAGAACATAAATGCTCTCCAGATACATTTCGCCGGATTCCTGCAAAGCCATATAGAGGCCTCCTTTTCGTACATTATTATAATAATACCACTAATCACTGTTTTTTTCAAGTCTCTGGTGGAGTGAAATATCTGAACCGCCCTAAAACTCCGATCGCATCGCCTTGCGGTATTCCCGCGGGGTATAATCGTAGGTGCGCTTAAAAAGGCGGCGGAAATAAGTGGCAGAGGAAAAGCCCACCTCGCTGCTGATCTGCTCCACTGAGCGGTGTGGATCCACCAAAAGTAACGCCGCCGCGCGACGGATGCAGAGATGGTTTTTATACTCGATGGGGGTCTGCCCCATTTCCTTTTTGAAACAATAGTAAAAGCGAGAGGGACTCATAAAGCTGAGTGCCGCAAGGCTTTCCACCGTCAAGTCCTCCGCATAGTGCAGATTGATGTACTCCACCACCCTGCGGATCCGCTCATCCCCCGCCAAGGTTTCTTCCTGCTGCAGGCGGGTATAGATGCGGTGGCAAAGCCCGTAAAACATACTCAAAACATAAAAGCTCTGCTCCCGATCCTTATGATGCAAAAAGATATATTCAAACTCTTTTTCCATCCCCTTTCCGCTCATTCGCTGGAGCGGCACTTCTTTCCCCGTGAATGGATCTGCCATAGGCGGCATCAAAAAGTGAATGGAATAGACAGAGGTATCGGGGTCCCCGATCCACCGCAACACATATTTCAAATGATAGGGGAAAAACAGCACGTCCCCCGCTTTGCCGATCACCTCACGCTCCCCGATCAGGCAGGAAAGCGTTCCGCGCAAAATATAGCAGACGGTATAGTAAGGTCGGGGCAGATGGGTAAAATCCTCTTCCAAAAAACCATCGACGATATAATTATTGCAAACCAAGGTGGTCAGGGAAAAATTAATTGCCTCCATCGTTTCCTCCGCAGTAGAATAGTTTCTATTTTTAGTATCATATCATCTTTTTTTAGGAATTGCAATCTTTTATAATAAAAACAAAAGGAGGCTTATGCTTATGTTTCAGAATAAAACCGTATTCATCACCGGCGGCGGTTCGGGCATCGGACTGCTTTCAGGTAAATGCTTTGCCAAAGAAGGCGCAAACATTGCCTTGGTCGATATCAACCAAGAGGCTCTGGATGCCGCCGTCAAGGAGATCACCGAGGCCGGCGGTAAGGCCATCGGCATTAAGATCGACGTCACCAAATACGAAGAGGTGGTCGCCGCCAAGGATAAGACCGTTGAAGCCTTCGGGAGCCTGGATATCTGCCTGCCCTGTGCAGGCGGCGCGGAATGCCGTATGCTGGACGATCACTCTGAATGGAAGGACCAGGATATCTCCGTCTTTGAATTCGGGATCGATCTCAACCTGAAGGGTGCAGTCTACGCCGCCAAAGCGGGATTGCAGCAGATGGCAAAGCAAAACAGCGGCGTCATCATCTTTTTGGGATCTATTACCGGCGTGGAGGGAAGCGAAAACAACGTAGCCTACGCCGCTTCGAAAAGTGCCTTGATGAACGGCGTCACCAAGAGTCTTGCACAGTACGGTGCTCAATATAGTGTGCGGGTCACCTACGTAGCCCCCGGCCCCGTTCTGACCCGTGAGGCGATGGCAAAGATGTCGACCCTGATGGGTCGCGCCGCAGAGACCCAAGAGATTGTGGATATGATCCTGTATCTTGCATCCGATAAAGCTGCCTTTGTCACCGGCAGCGGTATTCTGATCGACGGCGGACGCAGCGTGATGCCGAAAAAAGGCTATAAGGAGCTGAAAAAATGACGTTTTTAAATCATGAAAAACCCTTAAAAACTGTGATGATCGAAAACAACGATCTTAACTTTATCTATAAACTGATCGCCGATGCCAACATGAACGGTGCCGATGCCTTCGGTCTGCAGGTGGAAAAAATGCTGCCCGAGGATCGCAACAAGGAAACCTATCAAAAGATCTTTCAAGCCATGGGCAAGCCGGTCTACGTCACCAACTACTTCCATACCGTCAACGAGGGTAAGACCTACGACGATCTGGCGGAGCATTTAAAGCTGCTGGCGGAAAGCGGTGCCACCCTCATCGACGTGATGGGTGATTTTTACGATAAGCATCCCGAAGAGCTGACCGACGACCCTATTGCCGTAGAAAAGCAAAAGAAACTTATTGACGAACTGCACGCTATGGGTGCAGAGGTCATCATGAGCTCTCACGTACGCAAATACATCCCTGCGAAACGGGTACTGGAAATTGCTCTGCCGCAGCAAGAGCGCGGTGCCGATATCTGCAAGATCGTCACCCGCCCAGATACCCCCGAGGAAGAAGCAGAAAACCTTCGGATCGTCACCCTTTTGAAAAAAGAGCTGAAGATCCCCTTCCTTTATCTGGCAGGCGGCTCTCACCAAAAGATCCTGCGTAGGATCGGACCCATGATGGGGTGCTGTATGTGGCTCTGCGTTCAGCAGCACACCAATTTTTCCACCAAAGCACAGCCGTTGCTCTCTGCCATCAATGCAGTCTGTGCCGGATTTAATGATTAAAAGGAGTAAAAATATGAAGGCAATTTTAGTAAATAACGATCAATCTTTAAGTTGGAGCGACGTGCCCGATCCCATCCTCAAGGCCGATGAGGTACTGGTGGAGATCCATGCCGCCGCATTGAACCGCGCCGACCTGATGCAGAGAGCCGGAGATTATCCCCCTCCCCCGGGATGCCCCGAATGGATGGGTCTGGAGATCGCCGGTGTCATCACCGCCATGGGCGAAGAAGCCAAAGCAAAATCCGATTGGAAGATCGGCGACAAGGTCTGCGCCCTTTTGGGCGGCGGCGGGTATGCCGAGCAGGTGGC
>JAZQAQ010000026.1:0-2450 GCA_045545255.1 Eubacteriales bacterium
CCTATTTTCCCCTTAGATGACATTTAAATAAATAAAAGCAAGGCGATCACGCCTTGCTTTTATTTATTTCGATATTCCTTCGGGGTCATTCCGGTATATTCTTTAAACTTTTTACTGTAGTAACTGAAGCTATTGAATCCCGATTCCGATGCGATCTGCGAGACGGAAAGATCGGTATCGCGCAATCTTTGCTTGGATTTTTCAATGCGGAATTTGCAAAGATAGGTTTGAAACGGCTCTCCAAAGCACTTTTTAAACAGACGGCAAAAATAACTGTGATCAAGATTAAATACCTCCGCCGCATCCAGAGAAGTGATCTCTTCACCGAAGTGATCAAAGATATATTGATAGATTTGTGCATAAACCGACGGCTTGACCGCCTCTGCCCTTTTCCCGATATACCCTTTTTCTCTGAATAAGCCGAAAAGCAGTGTCAGATCACCTACCACATTAAACTCCCAACCCTCCCGCTTTTCCTTATGGGCAAGGTATGCATTTTTAATGTATTCCCCGCAAAGCTGATCCTTTCCGATCACTTGGGTAATAGGTAAAATCCCCTGCTCCAGCTCTGCTTTCATTTTCTTATCAAACAAGAGATCTGCATCGAAACACAAGCAATAATGATGGATATCCCGATCTGCAAAAAGGGTATACCGATGCATCGTATAGGGTGCGATCACCGCAATGTCCCCCGCCTGCAGCAGATAAGAAGACGAATCGAGTTCCACCTGCGCCTCCCCGGAAAGCACCATAAAAATCTCTATTTCCCGATGCATATGAAAAAGGGTTACCGTATCATAGGCGCGGGTGTTCTTTTTGCGTTCTCTGAAATGAGTTGCAAAAGGAATGGTGGTATATCTCGATTTAAAATCATCAATAAACATAACCCCTCCAAAAGTCAATCCTGTTATACTTTTAATCAAAACAAAGATAGTTTTTCTGCATTTTGTTCGATATAATTATAATATACCCTTATCAACAAAGCAAGGAGAAAAGAAAATGGATAAAAGAAACTGGAAAATCATCTATACATCCTACGCAGGGATGGAGAAAAAAGCGGTTGAGCTTATCTATAAAGAACTGGGTGCCCAGATTTTAAGAGATCAGGGACGCTACACCCTTCACGTCCTCGAATGCGAAAATGCCAAGACCGCTTCGCTGAATAAGAACGCGGTTATTATCGGACTTTATGACGAAAATCCCCTGATCCAAAAATTCATCGAGCGCAACGAGATCAAAGCCGACGGCTATGTTGTAAAGGTGATGGACAACCCCGAAACCGAAGGCTTAAAGCTCGCTTTGATCACAGCGAATGACCCCGCCGCCTTATTCTACGGAGCAGCGGATTTCGTGGACGATTATTTTGTATGCGCCACGCCGCGGCACGGTGCCCTGCATCTCGCAGACGAGATCTTTGAAAACAATCTGCCCGACTACTATAATTCCTCTGCCCCCGCCATTAAGACCCGCAGCGTATTCACCTGGGGACACCCCATCAACGATTACCGTGAATACATCGAGAATATGGCGCGGCTGAAGCTGAATCAGCTCATCATCTGGAACGACTATGCACCCTTAAATGCCAAAGACATCGTGGCGTATGCTCACGAATTCGGCGTCCAGATCATCTGGGGCTATGCCTGGGGCTGGAGAAGAAACTGCGCCGGTATCGACTTAAACGCTCTGGACTTTGATCAGCTTGCCGAAACCATTATAAAGACCTACGAAGAGCAATACGCAGGTCTCGGCGACGGTATTTATTTCCAATCCTTTACCGAACTGAACGAGGCGAACCTCGGAGATAAGAACGTTGCAGAAGTGGTGACCGATTTTGTAAACAGCGTTGCGGGCAAGATTCTGGAAAAACATCCCCATCTCTTCATTCAATTCGGTCTGCACGCATCCTCTGTTAAGGATCATCTCGCCTTCATCTCCAAGGTGGACGAGCGCATCGAGATTATGTGGGAGGATTGCGGCTCCTTCCCCTATGGATATCACCCCGTCATAAATAACGAAGAGGAATTTGAGCAAACGGTGGATTTCACCGATAAGATCCTAAACTTGCGTGAAAAGGGCGCGGTCAGTATGCTCTTCAAGGGCTTTATGACCTTGGATTGGCATAAAAACTGTTTCGTTCATCAGGCAGGCCCCTTCGTTTTGGGTGAAGCATCCCAGCGCACCATTCAGCACGATCTGCAGATGCTCAAGCCCATCTGGCGGCGGTTGCAAAGCGGCTGGATGCAATACGGCAAATACGCCTATAAAATGGCAAAACACATTTTTGAGCACGGCAATCCCGACGTTACCGTCGGTCTGGCGGGTCAGTTTGCCGGCGGCATCTGGATGCCCGAGGCTCTTTGCGCCCAAATCCTTTGGGAATGCGATCAGCCCTATGAGGCGATCTTTGATAAAGTAACCAAGCGCAGAAGTATTGAAATTGTTTAAGTAGG
>JAZQAQ010000027.1:0-19115 GCA_045545255.1 Eubacteriales bacterium
GTGTTCAGTACCACGTCGTCAAAGAGGATGCCTTCGCCCTTATTATCGGCGGTGGCGACGACGGAGCCGTTCTTCTTCAGTTCGAAGGTGAACATTCCGTCTGCAATGTTCTTACCGGTGAGCTTCTTGGTACCGACGATATCCACCGTAGTATTACCGCTGACAGCGTATTGATTTTCAAATGCCAGACTTGCGCTTACACCGTTGAGGGTGATGACGGGGGCACCTGCCTGCATACCGCCTACGCCGTTATCGGTAACCAATACGGTGACGGTGTAGGTCTTTCCGTCGTAGGTGATACCCTTATCGGTGGTACCGCCCTTGACCTCGGTGACAGTGAAGATATGCTTGCCGAGAGTGTCCAGTACAACGTCTTCAAAGAGGAAGGTGTTGCCGGTGTTTTCAGCGGTAGCAACGACGGAGCCGTTCTTTCTCAACTCGAAGCTGAACATCTTATCGGCAATGCTCTTGCCGATGAGGGTCTTGGTACCACTGATGTCCACAGTGGTATTGCCGGTGACATTATAGGTATTGGTAAAGCGGGGGAGACCTGTATAGCTGACCTCTGCAGAGAGAGTGCCGTCGCCGTTATCGGTTACGGTTACTTCAACGGTGCATTCGTGGGTGTCGTAGGTGATGCCGTCTTTCACATTGTTGACTGCATCTGCGGGGATGACCTCTTTAATGGTGTAGGTAAAGGTTTCGCCTGCATCATCAAAGGTGTAGGTGATGGCATCGAAGACGACGCCGCCGCCTGCCAGATTGGTCTTGGTCTGCAGGGGATTGCCTGCATCGTCCAGCAGCAGAAATTCGAACTGCCCTGCCTGCATGGTCTTATTCTCCAGAATCTTCTGGGCACGGAATTGAGCAGTGGTGTCTGCAGTTTTATAGCTGTTTTCAAACACCGGTGTTGCAGGTGTTCCGTTGAGGGTGACGACGGGGGTGGTGGCAGACATTGTGCCGTTACCGTTGTCGATGGCTTCCACCGTAACGTTGTAGACGCGGGAATCATAGGTGATGCCGCCCTTTCCGTCGTTGAGCTCCTTAATAGTGAAGTTATGAACGCCCAATGTAGTCAAGGGGATATCGTGGAATTTGAAGTTGCCCAAGCTATCGTTGTGTACGATCTCGATTCGTACGCCGTTGCTGTCGTAAAGCTCGAAGGTGAACTCGCCGCCCTGCATCGTCTTGCCGGTAAGCTTCTTTTCACCGGAGACCTCAAAGGAGGTGAAGGTGGAGACGGTGTAGTTATTGACGAACTTCAGTTCAGCAGCAGCTCCGTTCTCGGTAACGGCATAGCTTGCTTCCAGCTTGCCGTCCAGATCGGCATCGGTGACGGAGACGGTGATCTCCATCACAGAGGTATCGTACTCCACGCCGTCGTAGACATTATTGACTGCGCCGGTGGGGATCACTTCTTTCACAATGTAGTGATAGGTGCCGGACTTTGCAAAGGGGATGGGGGCGAAGGCAAAGACCTTATTTTCATTGGTCACGGTCTGCAGTGCCTCGCCGATTGCGGTGAAGGTGCTGTCTGCTGCGAAGAGCTGGTAGTTGAATTCGCCGTCCAGAAGCTGGCGACCGTTCAGCTCTTTTTCACCGCTGATGATGATCTCGTCCTCTGCGGGGGTATAGATGTTGGAGAAGGATACGCTATGGGATTCTCCGCCGACCTTATTGATATCGGATACCATCCCGTAGAGAATGCCCAGACCGGAATCGTGGACGCTGATCTTGATTTGGTAGACGGCGGTATCATAGCCGACACCTGCCTGATCACCGATCTCCTCGCTCAGCAGGAAGTAGTAATGACCGGGTGCGCTGAAGGTGAGGGGGTTGCCGTTTGCTGCGCTGAAGGTGAAGGTACCGTCTGCAGCGTTGGTAGCGCGTGCCTTTTCAGCACCCTTGACGCTATAGGTTTCATCGGACTCGTGCAATACGAAGGTAAACTCTCCGCCATGCATCGTCATCGGAAGACCGGTATCGGTATTGGTCCAGATCTTGGTGCCGGTAAAGGCTACGTCGATGGGACCGCCGTAACTATAAGTGTTGTTGAACTGAATGGCGTCTGCGCCGTCGGTGGTAACGACCAGTTCACCTGCGCCGTTATCCGAGACGGTGACGGTGACGGTATAGCTTCTGCCATCGTAGGAGATACCGCCCATACCCTCGTCGATCTCGGAGATGGTGTAGGTATGGGTGCCGATATCGGCGGCGGTATAGGTGATGGGGGAGAACTTAAAGTCACCGTTTGCCATATTGGTTACAGTCTCGCTGTAGCCATTGGGACCTTCCAGCTTGAAGCTGAAGTCACCGGTGATCAGCTGGCGTCCTGTCAGGCTCTTATGACCTGCCAGTACCACCTCTGCGGTGTCGTTGTTTTCATAAGTGTTTACAAACTGCATAGAGTCTGCTGCAGTGGAGGGAGCACCTACGCCGACCTTAACAAAGGTGACGTCCTTGACCAACTCGCCGTTTTCAACCTTAACATTGACGGTGATGTGGTAGATGCTGCTATCGTAGGTGATACCGCCTGCATTGCCTGCGACCTCGATGCCGCGGAAGTAATAAGTACCTACCGTGTTGATGGTGATATCACCAAAGTAAGCCTTGCCGCCGTCCTGGGTCAGTACGGCATAATCTACTGTAATTTCATCGGAATATCCGCCGGGGAAGGAGGCGGGTACAAAGGAGCCGTTGGTCTGCTCCAGACGGAAGGTGAATGTGTCGCCCTGCATAGGATCGCGTCCCTGAAGTGTCTTGGTGACATAGGGACTGAGGGTCATGGGATCCAGCTCCAGCTTATTGGTAAAGACGGGGTTTTCTCCTGCTGCGAGGGGAGTACCGTTCTTTACGATGGAGACAGAGGGGACCAGCTTGCCGCCTTGAGCGGTAGCGGTGACGGTAACGGTATATTCAGAAGAATCGTAGACCATACCGGGGATCTTATCCTCGGCGAGAGGCTCGCTTTCCTTGAGGACGTAGGTCCATTCGCCCACCTTGGTGATGGGGAGATGGAAGGTCGCCTGACCGTTGCCCTCCACCAGGACGCTTCTCATAGAGTAAGCAGGGGTGGTAGAGGTAACGCCGCCGACCACTTCGAAAAGTTCAAAGAGGTAGCCTGCCTCGGAGAGACCCACGTTATGAGGATCGTAGATATCCTTATCCACGGTGAATTCCACAAAGGTGGCGTCGGTGGTGTGGATATTGGTGAAATCTTTATCGTAGGTATACTTCAGTGCATTTTCAGTGATCTCTGCGCCGGTATCCACATCGAAGACGACGAATTCCAGATTGCCGTCCACATTGTCATCGGTGACACGCACTTCAAATCGACCTGCGGTAGCATCATAGGACATTCCGTCCGGACGATCTGCCTCTGCGGGGATCACTTCGGAAACCTTATAATAATAAGTGCCCATTTTATTGAAGGTCAGCAGATTTTCGAACTTATAATCCAGCTTTCCTTCGGTGACGGTGGTTTCGCCGATGGTGGTATAAGTACCGGTAGCGGGATCGTAGTGCTCCAGTCGGATGGTGAACTCCTTGCCGTTCCAGTCAAAGGCGCCTGCATCGTCCTTCAAGGTCTTGGTGCCTGCCACATCCAGGGTGGCAACGGGGACGGAGGGAGCATATCGGTTCACGACGTGGGTCTGAACAGTCTCGTCCTTAACGACGGTACCGCTGAGAGTGGAGCGTTCTTCGTCGATGGAGAAGCCCTTATGAGCAACAGGATCAAGGATCTCGGTCGTGGTGAAGGTAGTGCCCTCGGGCAGATCCTGAACGGTCAGAGAGCCGTTGTCCTTCAGGGTAACGGTGAAGCTGCCGTTGGCGTCGGTGGTGACGGTCTGAGTCGTGCCTGCGATGGCAAACTCTTTATTGGCCACATCCGCGCCGTTGAGGGTGACTTGGATGGTAAATTCCTTTTGGGTCAGAGCATCGGGTACGTTGGTATAAGGATGCTCTACGTCCTTACTGATGATCAAGTCGCCGTAGCCCTTGGGGGTATTGACAAAATCAACTGCGTGGACGGTTTTTTCCGCAACCGTGCCGTTTGCATTGGCGGAGGAGGCTGCATAGTAGCGGGTGACCTCCTCTTCCACCGTGTAGACGGTGCCGGTGGGGAGATTGGTGATATAGACGGTCTCGCCTGCCTTCAAAGTCAGGGTGATCACCTTGCCGTCCTTGCTCCAGTTGGAGAGGATGGTGCCTTCGGCATCGGTGACGACGGGGGTGACGTCCCGATCAAGGGTCACTTTAAAGGTGAAGGTATCGGGCGCGCCGCTTACCGTCTCGGTGACGGTCTTGGTGAGCTTAATACCCTGCGCGGGGGCGATGGTCAGCTTACCGTTATTGCCGAGGAAGGCGTAGGTTTCGTACTTATCGCCCAGATTCACAACGACGGGATAATCGTAATATTCCAGCGTCTCGGTCAGGTTCTGATCAGCATTGCCGTCTCCGTTGGCATCGCCGCCCTTGAGCATATGGAAGCGATCCAACTGCTGGAAGACTGCGCCCTCGGGGATGTACCAATAGCCGTCTTGCTGTCTGCCGTGGGCGGCAGACATCTGCAGCGCATAGTCAGACATAGGAAGATACGCGGTGGTGTATCCGTTTGCGGTATAATAATGGAAAGCGCGGAAATAGCCTTCGCCTGCGGGGGCGGCAGTGCCGTTATAGAGGACATAATTCTCGCCCTGTTTTTGATAGACGGGGGTATCCTCGGTATAGTAATAACGGGAGTTGCCCTCGGCGGGATGGAAGTGAGACTGTGCGACGGTGTGGTTTAAGGGATCGTTGTAGTCAACGTTATGGTCGCCGTCTGTGTTGCCCCAGAGATTGGTGAAAAGCTCGTAGTTTCCGTTTTCGTCGGTATGAATATGAAGCTTATCGGAAAGAGCTGCTGTCTTTTGCGCGATATTGACAGAGTTGACCCCGTCCTGAACGCCCACCTCGTAGACCAGCCGCAGGGGGAATGCTTCGTTGCGGGTGATGGACTTCATTTGGGTGGGATCGGAGCCGTCCAGCTCCACGCTGTATGTAACGGTGGGAATAAGGGAGGCAGGGATCTTATACTGCATAACCTGCATTCCGGTCTCGATATGGGTGGAGAGCATAACGACCACGTGCATCATATCGCTGCTGCCTGCAGTACCCAGATAGCCGTAGGATCTATTGATCCAGGTGGCACCGTCAGGTGCACCTTCGGCGGTGATACCGGTATCCTTATCCCAGAAACCGAGGTATTTGCCGTCGGTATCGGAATACCAGCCGATATAGTTGCTGTATTCATCAGTCTGGGCGTCGTAGTGTAACTGATTGTCGCGATAAGCGGCAAGGACCAGATTTTGAGCGGTGGTCAGATCGTCAATGCCCAGACGCTCCTGTACGGTACGCATAAATTCATCGCCGTACGGGGTGGGCTGCTGCTGGGTGCCCATACTCTGCTCCTGCAGAGACTTTGCCAGCTCGTGACCGGTGAAGAGCTGATTGCCCAGCACCAGACCCTTCAGGTCCTTGACCTCCATCAGGACGCCCAGCTCATCGGTGAAGGTGATGTAGCCGGAGAAATCCTCGCCATCGCCCTCGACCAGAGTGACGTAGTCGGCGGCATCCAGCTCGATGTCCTTCACGATGTTTTTGAATGCTTCCAGCAGACCTTCTGTATCGGATGCCAGATGGTAGCCGTCTGCTTCCACATAACTGCGGGATTTCACGTTGCTGTCTTTATAGATCCACCAGGCGTTGTTGCCGGTGTTGACATTGACGTTGCCGTTGTAGTTTGGAGTTCCGTTGAGGAAACGGGTCCAGTACCCGTCCAGAGTCGTGTCTGTAGCGGTGGGATTGAGTACAGCGGTAGCATAGTTGGAGTTACCCGTCCCGAGACCGACTGTGTAGAACTTCGGGGTGGTCTTATAGTGGGCTTCCATTTTGCCTTTTACAAAAGCGGCAGTAAGCTGGGTAAGGAAGACCGTCCGCCAGGTAGTAGTGGATTCTCTTCCGTCGCCGTAGGTGCTGATAGAGGTGCCTACGTTATTATAACTCGTGGTGGCAAGGGTAGGCTGACCGTCGGACATCAGGATCATAATGGGGGTGCGCTGCGCGCCTGCCTGGGCGTTCCCTTCGGGTACGACGGTATCCGTCACCTTGGAGAACTCGCCCCAAGCTTTATAGAGACCGTTCTGAATATAGGTACCGCCGGAAACGCTCTTGCTGGCACTGACACTGCCGTTTTTGCTGTTGCGAACACCGGTTGCAACAGAGACGGTATTGGAAGAGAGGCTCAGGTAAGCGGGGATGTATTCCGGATTCTGCCAACTGCCGATATTGGTGGTAGAAGAGGTGGTATAGTGGTCCAAAGGCAGGATCACGGTGGCAGTGCCGGTGCCGGCATTCTGGTTGGTGTTGCTGTTTCCGGAATAAAGAACCACGCCTACGCGGTTATTATTATTCTGCGCCAGCAGACTGTGGATCGCTTGGTTGGCGGCCTGGATCATCGCAGTATCTTTGTTGTTGCTGTCCATAGAGCCGGAAACGTCCAGCGTCAGCATAACGTCCAGCGGCATACTGGAATAGCCCACCACCTGCTGGTTGGCAGCAATGGCGGAAAGGGCGACCAGGAAATTCTTCTCCGGATCCTTCATCGTGATGCCTGCACGGAATTGGCTTGCGTCGGTCAGGACAGACTTATCCGTCCAGACTCCGCCGGCAAATTCCGTGCTGAGGACGTTCTCACCGAAATAGTTCTCCCACTCGTTCAGGGTGGCGGGATCGCTGAGACGCTCGGTGATGTCCAGGATCGCACTCTCCGCTGAAACGGTGGAGGATACGATGGATGGCAGCATACCGATGACCAACAAAACGGCCAATACGGTAGCTGTTATTTTTTCGAATAAGCTATACTTTTTCATAAGGTACCTCCCGGGGATAAAATTGAGCCTATAATGCTAATTTAATTATATATATTTTAGTGATAAATTGCAATAAATTTTAAAAAATATATTAATATTTTATTTTTAAAAAATATGTTGCAATCGAAATAAAACTATAATATAATGACAGTATCTTTATTTTTTGAAGGGTGACGAAAATGCGCGTAGTAGTCAAGGTCGGGACATCAACCCTGACCCATAAAACAGGAAATCTGAATATCCGTCACGTGGAGATCCTTTGCAGAGTGCTGAGCGATCTGAAAAATGCAGGTCACGAGCTGATTCTGGTCTCCTCCGGTGCCATCGGAATGGGGGTCGGTAAGCTGTCCTTGGGCAGCAAACCCACCGATATGCCCACCAAGCAGGCGGCAGCGGCAGTAGGGCAGTGTGAGCTGATGTATACTTACGACCGACTTTTTTCCAAACATAATCATACCGTAGCCCAGATCCTTATCACCGGCGAAGATATGAATCATACCGATCGGTACGAGAATTTCCGCAATACCCTCCATCGTTTGCTGGAGCTGGGCGCATTGCCGATCATTAATGAAAACGACACCGTTTCCACCGCAGAAATCGCGGTGGGAGATAACGATACTTTGGGTGCCATCGTTGCCCGCGGAGCGGAGGCGGAGCTGCTGGTGCTGCTGACGGATATTGACGGTCTTTATACCGCCGATCCCCGCAGTAATCCGAATGCCGAGCTGATCCCGGTGGTGGAGGAGATCACTCCTGCATTGCTGGCGGCGGCAGGAGGAAAGGGCTCTTCTTTAGGTACGGGCGGTATGGCAACCAAGCTTCACGCAGCAGAACTTTGTATGGCAGAGGGAATCTCCACCGTTATCGCCAATAGTGAGGATCCCGAAATCCTGTATGATATCTTTGAGGGTAAGCCGGTAGGCACTCTCTTTAAAGGAGCTAAAAAATGACGACCCGAGAGATTTTGGAAAGAGCAGTTGCAGCCCGCCGCGGATTGGCGGTACTGCAGACGGCAGATAAGAATAAGGCACTTTCTGCAATGGCAGACCGACTGGTGGAGGCAACCCCCGCCATTCTGGAGGCCAACGCCGCCGATCTGGAAAAGTACGGCGATACGATGACCGTCGTGATGCAGGACCGCCTGCGGCTGACCGCAGAGCGGATCGCAGATATGGCAAAGGGCATCCGAGAAGTGGTGGAACTGCCCGATCCCGTGGGGGTCGTGCTGGAAAAGGTCGAGCGTCCCAATGGGATGGTGATCGAAAAGACCGCCGTCCCGATGGGGGTTGTGGCGATCATTTACGAGAGCCGCCCCAATGTGACAAGTGATGCGGCGGCATTGGCATTCAAGAGCGGCAATGTCTGCATCCTGCGCAGCGGTAAGGAGGCTTGGAACTCCGCCAAAGCCATTGTGGATGCTCTGCGGCAGGGACTGACCGATGCAGGTTTGCCTGCAGACGGAGTTCAGCTCATTGAGGATACCACCCGCCAAAGTGCGCGGGAGCTGATGGAGGCGGTAGGCTATGTGGATCTTTTGATCCCCAGAGGCGGTCCCGGCTTGATCAATGCTTGTCTGGAGGGTGCAAAGGTACCGGTGATCCAGACCGGTACGGGGATCTGCCATATCTATGTGGATGAAACCGCCGATTTCGAAAAGGCACTGAATATTATCGAAAATGCTAAAACCAGCCGTCCTTCCGTCTGCAATGCGGCGGAGGTCTGCTTGGTGCATCAGAATATCATCGGAGAATTTCTCCCCCGCCTGAAGGCGCGTCTGCCGAAGGTGGAATTTCGCTGTGATCCCGCAGCGCAGGCGGTGATGAATGCAACCCCTGCAGGTGAGCGGGACTTTGATACGGAGTTTTTGGACTATATCCTCGCGGTGGGGACGGTGGCGGATGTGAATGAGGCGATTGCTCATATCGGTGCCCATTCCACCGGTCATAGTGAAGCTATTATTACAGAGAAGGAAGAAAACGCCAAGCTCTTTACCGCAATGGTAGACAGTGCGGCGGTTTACGTCAATGTATCCACCCGTTTTACAGACGGCGGGCAGTTTGGATTGGGCTGTGAGATGGGAATCTCCACCCAGAAGCTTCACGCCAGAGGACCGATGGGTCTGCGGGAATTGACAACTTATAAATATATCATTCGCGGAAACGGACAGGTGAGAATATGAAATACGGATTTATCGGCTGCGGCAATATGGGCGGCGCTCTGGCGTCGGCAGCGGCAAAGGCGGTAGGCGGTGCAAACCTCCTGCTGGCAGATGCAGACGAGAGCAAGGCGAAAGCCCTTGCGGAAAAACTGGGCGCGAAGGTTTCTACCAATGAGGAGATCGGGCAGACCTGCGATTATATTGTTCTGGGCGTCAAGCCGCAGATTATGGGCAGCGTTTTAGCCTCCCTTTCCCTGCAGGGCAGTCCGGTGCTGGTCAGTATGGCTGCCGGCTTGAAGATCGAGACCTTGGAGGAGATGCTGGGCGCGAAAGCTACTTGGATTCGGATGATGCCCAATACCCCGGTGCAGGTGGGGGAGGGACGGATCCTTTATACCTCTCACGCCACCTCCGAGCAGACCGAGGGCTTTTGCAAGCTCTTTGCCGAGGCGGGAGTGCTGCTTGAAATGGATGAAAAGCTCATTGATGCGGGCAGCGCACTTTCCGGTTGCGGTCCGGCATTTGTTTATCTGTTTATCGAAGCGTTGGCAGACGGCGGCGTCGCCTGCGGTCTGCCGCGCGATATTGCGCTGGAACTGGCGGCGGGAACGGTGCTGGGCAGTGCTAAAACAGTACTGGAGACCAAGCAACATCCCGGTGCATTGAAGGATGCGGTCTGCAGCCCCGGCGGCAGTACCATCGCCGGTGTCAAGGCGCTGGAGGACGGGGCTTTTCGTGCCGCGTCAATCGAAGCGGTCATCAAGGCCTTTGAAAGAACAAAAGAATTAGGAAAAAAATAAGGAGAAGAAAAAATGCAGTTAGAAAAGAATATGGAATTTATCAGCAGTATGGATCCCGAAGTGGGTGCCGCCATTCAGGCTGAATATCAGCGTCAGCAGGACGGCATTGAGCTGATCGCATCGGAAAACTTCGCATCCCCCGCAGTGATGGCTGCAATGGGTACGGTATTGACCAATAAGTACGCCGAGGGCTATCCCGGTAAGCGTTATTACGGCGGCTGCCGTTGTGTGGACGAGGTAGAGGAACTGGCGCGTAAGCGTGCTTGTGCCCTCTTTGGCGCGGAGCACGCCAATGTCCAGCCTCATAGCGGTGCACAGGCGAATACCGCAGTCTATTTTGCATTTTTGAAGCCCGGCGATACCGTACTGGGTATGAGCCTTGCTCACGGCGGTCACCTGACCCACGGCAGCCCGGTCAATATGTCCGGCGCATTCTTCAATTTCATCCCCTACGGCGTCAGCGAGGAGACCGGCTGTATCGACTATGAAGAGCTGGAAAAACTGGCAAAGGAGAATAATCCCAAGCTGATCGTTGCAGGTGCTTCCGCTTATCCCCGTACCATCGACTTTGAGCGGATCAGCAAGATCGCCAAGAGCGTCGGTGCTCTCTTTATGGTAGATATGGCGCATATTGCAGGGCTGGTGGCGGCAGGACTGCATCCCTCTCCCGTTCCCTATGCGGATATCGTCACCTCCACCACCCATAAGACCCTTCGCGGTCCCCGCGGCGGCTTGATTCTCTGCAAGGAGGAGTACGCCAAGGCAATCGATAAGGCCATCTTCCCCGGTACTCAAGGCGGTCCTCTGGAGCATATCATTGCCGCAAAAGCGGTCTGCTTCGGCGAGGCGCTGAAGCCGGAATTTAAGGAGTATCAGAAGCAGGTCATCGCCAATGCCAAAGCACTGGAAAAGAAGCTGCTGGCAGAGGGTGTCAATCTGGTCTCCGGCGGTACCGATAACCATCTCCTGCTGCTGGATCTCCGTACCAACGGCATCACCGGTAAGGAGCTGGAGTACCGACTGGATGAGGTGCATATCACCGCCAATAAAAATGCCATCCCCAACGATCCTGAAAAGCCCTTTGTGACCAGCGGTATCCGTGTGGGTACTCCCGCTGCCACCACCCGTGGCTTCAAAGAGGCGGAGATGGAACTGATCGGTGGCTGGATCAAGGATGTTATCACTGATTTTGAGGGAAATAAGGAGCGTGTTCTGGCAGAGGTGCTGGAGCTTTGCAAAAAGTATCCCTTGTATTAATTGAGGTAATCCCAATGAATATGAAATTATTGAAATTATTGAATAAAAATGCCCGTTATTCTTTGGAAGATCTTGCTGTTATGGCAGGAATCTCCGCGGAGCAGGCGGCAGCAGACCTGGATGAGCTGGAAAAGAGCGGCGTAGTTCGCGGCTATAAGCCGGTCATCGACTGGGAGCGGGTGGATGAGTCCAATGTATCTGCCCTCATCGAGCTGAAGGTCACTCCTAAAGCAGGTCGCGGCTTTGAAGAGGTGGCGGAAAAGGTGATGAAGTATCCGGAGGTGGAGAGTGTTTATCTGATGTCCGGTGGCTATGACCTCTGCGTCATCGTTAAGGGTAAGACCTTCCAGGGCGTGGCAATGTTTGTTGCCAAAGAACTTTCTACGTTGGAAAATGTTAATTCTACAGCTACTCACTTTGTACTCCGGCGCTACAAAGAGTTGGATGTGGAGCTCTGCGATGCAGAGGCAGACGATCGGGGCCTCTTCTCTCTCTAATGGACTATAATAAAATTCTCAACCCGGAGGTCGTGAATATCCAGCCCTCCGGTATCCGCAAGTTTTTTGACCTTGCGGAGACGATGCAGGATGTTATCTCCTTGGGCGTGGGCGAGCCGGATTTTCCCACCCCTTGGCAGATCCGTAAGGCAGGCATCCTCTCTCTGGAGGAAAGCAAGACCCGCTATACCTCCAATTCCGGACTGCAGAGCCTGCGGGAGACGATCGCATCCTATCTGAAGCGGAAATATGATCTGCAATATGAGCCTCTTTCCGAGATTTTGGTGACGGTTGGCGGCAGCGAAGCCATCGACGGCTGTATCCGTGCGGTGGTCTGCCCGGGCGATGAGGTGATCATCCCCCAGCCCAGCTACGTTTGCTATGAGCCGATCACCCGCTTGGCGGGCGGTGTCCCCGTGATCATTGAGACCAAGGAAGAGGATCAGTTCAAGCTGACCCCCGAGGCACTGAAAGCGGCGATTACCCCCAAGACCAAGCTGTTGATCCTGCCTTACCCCTGTAACCCTACCGGGGCAATTATGGAGCGGGAGGATCTGGAAAAGATCGCAGAGGTTCTCCGCGGGACGGATATTCTGGTGCTCTCCGATGAGATTTATGCGGAGCTGACCTTCGGCGGAAAACGCCACGTTTCCATCGCTTCTATCCCCGGAATGCGGGAGCGGACGCTGGTGGTCAACGGCTTTTCCAAGGCGTTTTCTATGACCGGCTGGCGGCTGGGCTATGCCTGCGGTCCCAAGGAGATCCTGACCCAGGTGACCAAGATCCACCAGTTCGCTATTATGTGTGCGCCCACTACCTCGCAGTATGCGGCAGTGGCAGCAATGACGGTCTGCGACGACGCTGTTGAGGAGATGGCGGAGGAGTATGATGCCCGCCGCCGCCTGATCGTGGACGGATTTAATAAGTTGGGTCTGACCTGTCGGGATCCCAAGGGCGCATTTTACGCCTTCCCCTCCATCCAAAAAACAGGGCTGACCAGCGAGGAATTTTGCCAGCAGTTGCTGGAGAAAAAGCACGTGGCGGTGGTACCGGGGCCTGCCTTTGGTCAAGGCGGTGAGGGCTTCATCCGCGCCTCCTATTGCTATTCCACCGCCCATATTAAAGAGGCACTCCGTCGTATCGGCGAATTCTTGGAGGAACTCTAAAAGCCCTTACCCCAATTCAATTGGGGTAAACACCCCATAAAAAGGATAAAACTTTACCCCAATTCAATTGGGGTAAATACCCTCATAAAAAGGATAAAACTTTACCCCAATCCATTTGGGGTAAACACCCCCATAAAAAGGATAAAACTTTACCCCAATTCATTTGGGGTAACCCCCATAAAAACGATAAGCCCTTACCCCAAATGAATTGGGGTAAGGGCTTTGTGTTTATGCTTATAACTCTTCTGTCATTCCGTCGTAGCAGAGCTTGATGGAAATGTTGTTTTCTTCGGCATATTTCGCCGTCAGTGCTTCGGCGGCAGCGCGGTCGCCGATAATCTCTCTGCCGTGGTGGTTAAACCGCAGTCGAGCCACGTTTTTGCGGATGGTGTATTCGCAGACGTCCGTGACCTTGTGGTGCCCCGTCTCCATAATCAGAAGATCGCAGCCTTCGCCGATCAGCGGATCCAGTTCGTTCGGACGCTTAACGTCTCCCGAAAAGACCACCCGCTTGCCCTCGGTTTCAATGAGGAAGGAGTAAGAGTGCCAGCAGCCGTCTGTGCCGTCTCCTTTAAGATGCTCGTTGTGCAGCGCGGTGACGCGGATGTTCTCGTCTTCGTAGAGTAGCCCGTCGGTCATCTCGTGCTCGACGGTGGAAAAGCAGAAATCCGCTTTGAAGCCGCTGTTTGCGACCAGCTTCACAGCCTCGAAGATCTGCAGACCCGGAAAAAAGACCTCCAAGGTATCGTTATGGATCAGATGCATATCATAGCGGCGGTTCAGCTTATCGAAGCAGGAAAGCAGATTGGCAAGCCCGCCGATGTGGTCGATGTGGGGGTGGGAGATGAAGAGTGCACGGGTCTTGGTGATATCCAAGCCCATCGTGTGGGCCGTGTGGACGCAGCATTCGCCGGCATCAAACCAGTAGTTGGTACCGTTGATCTCCATCACCAGAGAGCAGTGATGCATTCCGGGCATTGGCTCTGTACCGGAGCAGGTGCCTAAAAAGTGAATTTTCATCTGTATCAACTCCATATTAGTATTGATTCCATTTTATCATAAATTATAAAGAATGCAATAGCAAAGGTGCTGTAAAAAAGCGTTTTTACAGCACCTTTTTAGTGCGCCTGCACATTTAAAGTGAAACCTGCTTATTCACTTAAATGCCCTCTTTCGCCCACAACCGTTGCGATCGAATCTATATATTGGTTGCATAACTCTTCGCTCTCTGCCTCGACCATAATGCGAATTACCGGTTCCGTCCCGCTTTTACGAAGTAAAACGCGTCCGTTACCGTTAATAAGCGTTTCGATCGCCGCCTTTGATGCCAAAACAGCCTCATCCGCTAAAACAGCCTCTTTATCCTTCACACGAAGGTTTTTCATCTTCTGAGGATAGAGCTTAACGGGTTCTTTTAGTTCGGAGAGGGAGAGTTTTGAATCGCAAACCTCCTCGGCTAACATAATCGCGGTTAAAAGACCGTCCCCTGTCGTTGCGTATTTTTTAATGATAATATGACCCGATTGCTCGCCGCCTAACGAATAATCATTTTTCTGCATACATTCGTAAACAAAGCGATCGCCAACGGTAGTTTGCTCACAGTTGATGCCGATTGCTTTTAACGAAGAGAAAAGTCCGCTGTTAGACATAATTGTTGCCACAACCGTGTTATCCGTCAGCATTCCGCGGTTTTTCAGGCGCTTTGCCAAGATGTACAAGATGGCATCTCCGTCTACGATGTTTCCCTTTTCATCGACGGCGATGCATCTGTCTGCATCGCCATCAAATGCAAAACCCATATCGAGATGTTTTTCCTTGACCAAGTTGCAGAGGTTTTCGATGTGCGTTGAGCCGCAATCTTGATTGATGTTAAGACCGTCAGGCTCGGCTCCTATCACATAGGTCTGCGCGCCAATTGCGCTAAACACGCTCTTCGCGATCATCCAAGATGCGCCGTTGGCGCAGTCAAGACCGATTTTTAGTTTTCTGTATGAGTTTGAAGCGAGAGAGATCAGATAACCTAAATAGCGGTTTCTGCCCGACACGTAATCTACAATACAACCGATTTTGTTTCTTGCGGCAAGCGGCAGATCGTCACCCGATAGACCAAGAGCTTTTAAATTATTATCAAGATAGGCTTCAATCAGCAATATTGTTTCATCGTTTAGTTTTTCGCCGTATCGGTTGATGATCTTGATTCCGTTGTCGTAAAAAGGATTGTGTGAAGCGGTGATCATAATTCCGCAATCAAATTCATCCTGACGGATCACATAGGAAACACTTGGTGTTGTCGTTACGTGGAGCATATATGCGTCTGCACCCGACGCGGTAATACCCGCGACGATAGAATATTCTATCATATAGCTTGAACGTCTCGTGTCTTTGCCTATGACGATGCGGGGGCGATAATTCGGCTCTCTGCACCCGGAGAGAGGGGAGGAGTAGTACCAACCTAAAAATCTACCGACCTTGTACGCCTGAAGGGAGGTAAGATCAAGGTTTGCCTCGCCTCTGAAACCGTCGGTGCCAAAGTATTTGAATTTCTGCTTTTCAGATTCACTTTGAATTTTGATTTCGATTTTATCGTATAATAGCTCGTCGGTAGAAACACCGAACAATTCACAAATCATTAAAACCTTATCGATTTGCGGCAACGCCAGATTCATTTCCCATTTGGAAACGGATTGACGAGATACATTGATCTTTTCAGCAAGCTCTTCTTGAGAGAGACCAGCGTTTGAGCGAAGAGCCGATATTTTTTCTCCAAGAGTCATATGAAACCGCCTTTCTGTTTTAAAAACTGCTTTGATTTTACGCGATATATATACGGATGTCAACCAACTTTGCTTACAAAAAAGCGCAACCGCAGGTTGCGCAATCGCGCAATTATTCAAAAAGTGACATAGGAAACAGTCGAATTAATGTTGACAATACTAATATATTAAGTATATAATTTTAGTTATAAAACACTTTAAGAGGAGAAGTTAAGATGAACGAGATCAAAGTTGGCATTTTCGGGCTTGGAATACGTGGTTTTAGCCTGATGAAGCACGTATGTAATGTTGAAAACGTCAGAATCACGGCTTTGTGTGATCTTTATCACGAAAGAATTGAAAAAGCAATAAACTATATGAAAGAAAAGAATATAACTCTCCCCTCGTTTACAACAGACGATTATCACAAGCTGATTGCTTGTGCGGATGTGGATGTTGTTATGATATTTGCAGCGTGGGAGGCGCATATTCCTGCATCGATCGAGGCAATGCGTGCAGGAAAGCCCGTAGCTGTTGAAGTAGCGGGAGCATATTCAATTGATCAGTGCTGGGAGCTTGTGAAAACATATGAGGAAACAAAAACTCCGATTATGATGCTGGAAAATTGTTGCTACGGCAGACGCGAGCTGATGCTTCTTAATATGGTCAAGCAAGGCTTTTTCGGAGAAATAGCGCACTGTGAAGGTGCATACCGTCACGATTTAAGAAACGAGATCATCGGCGGAAATGTAAATAAGCATTACAGACTTCGTAACTATATGAACAGAAACTGCGAAAACTATCCTACGCACGAACTCGGTCCCATCGCGCAGTATCTTAATATTAATCGCGGAAACAGAATGGTTTCGCTTACCTCCACCGCATCAAAGGCCGTGGGACTTCACGATTACGCAAGAAAGCATCATTCGGATGATGACGAACTTATGGGCACGACCTTTAATCAGGGCGATATTATCACCACGGTGATCAAATGTGCTCACGGTGAGACGATAAAGCTTACTTTATCCACAACGCTTCCGGGTTATTACAGCAGAGGCTTGACTATTTACGGAACAGATGCCTTTTTCAGCGAAGATACAAAAACCGTAGTGCGTGACGGAGATTTTACAGAAAAAGAAGAAGCAAACTGGAAGAAGGAAAATCTCGGCAATGAAGAGAAGTATCGTGACGAGTACGAACACCCAATCTGGAAGAAATATATAGAAGAAGGCGTAAGAGAAGGTCACGGCGGAATGGACTGGCTTGTTGTAAGTGCGTTTTTTGATGCGTTGAAAGAAAATAAGCCGATGCCTATCAATGTATATGATATGGCGACCTGGATGGCAATCACGCCGCTTTCCGAAAGATCGATTCAATTGGGCAGCAGTCCTGTTGAAATTCCGGACTTTACTAACGGAAAATGGTGTGTTTCCTTTGAGTATGAATAAGGAGTAAAAATGAGATTATCTGTTGAATCAGCAGAGGTTTGTGCAAGATTTGGAGACGAGGAAGGTCTCCGACTTATTAAAAATGCAGGCTTTGATGCAGTGGATTTTTCCTATTGCGGTTTGCCTGAAAACTCTCCGGCTCTTGGTGAGGGGTACAGAGAATACGCTCAAAAGCTTAGAAAATATATGGATGAACTGGGTCTTGTTTGCAATCAGGCACACGCGCCTTTTAGTCTTGCAAGAAACGAAAAGCTTGATATGAGCGAGCTCCATTACAGCGAAATCGTGCGTTCAATCGAAGCGGCTGCTATTCTGGGTGCAGAACAGATCGTGGTGCACCCTATATATGTTCCCGTGGGAGAAACAGTTAATGGTATAAGCTATGAGGATTATAATCATATGTATTATAAATCTCTTGAACCCTATTGTAAGGAGTTTGGGATAAAGATAGCGGTTGAAAATATGTTCTATTACGATGCAAAAAGACGGTATCGCCGAGGAATGTTACATACTCCCGAGGCCCTCACCGCAATCGTTAAAGGGCTTGATTCTCCGTGTTTTGTTGCCTGTTTAGATATTGGTCATCTGGCGATTACAAGTGAAGAAGAACCCGAGACGGTTATAAGACGTATGGAGCCTTCTGTTTTGAGAGCACTGCATATCCACGACAATGATTATATAAAGGATAAGCATATTCTTCCGTTTACGGGTGATATAAACTGGAAAGCGACTATGCTTGCTCTTAAAGAAATTGGTTACACGGGGGATTTAACATATGAGATAGGCACTTATCTTAAAAAATTCCCGAAGAAACTGATTCCGGATGCTCTTAAACTGGCTGAATCTGCCGGCAGATATCTTGTTTCGATTTTTGATAACTAATGTGCCTGGACTTTTGAGCATATTAAAAAACGCGGGGATTTGATTAAATATATCCCCATACTGCACCAAAAAGCAAAAATAAAGATCCCTAAGGCCTTGGAAATCAAGGCTTTAGGGACCTTTTATTTTGGTGCGGGCGACAGGACTCGCCTTGCTTCGCAATGCTGACTGCTTGCCGACCGCTCCACACTGCTCGCGGTACCCGTCTGCGCACCTCGTTGCTAAAAAACAGTCGCACCGGACTGTATTTTTAACGCAACGAGCCTTCTTAAGGTTCAAGTCCTCCTGGATTCAAAGACCAAAATAAAAACACCCTCGCTGAGGGTGCTTTTATTTTGCGAAAGACTACCTAAACGGAGCAAAATTGAGGTAAAAAAGACTAAAAGTAATGTAATTACAACTGTTGGTATAAGAGAAAAATGAAAAATGCGGTTATGCCCCAAGAAAACATATCAATTATCGAACTGCTATAACCTCTCATATATTTTCTTTTTGCCAGGAAAACAAATGCTCTCCCATACTCCATCTTATTACTATAAATCGATGCAATTATGCTTGATGGAATCTCCACTAAACAGAGTATAATAGCAATCACTACCAGGAAGGGTTGAAACATCTTGATAAACCCTGTTGCAATTACAAGTATAGTGAAAACAACTGTAGAAATTAAGAAGATGTAATTCAAACTGTATAAGATTCCGAGCGGTGTTTGCTTGTTAATTGACTGATACAGCCAGTAGTCCTTAAGTCCTTTTCTATTCTTTTTGATGTTGCTTTTGCTCATTTTTGATAAGCGAAGATAATCGTATATTCCACTTCGAAAATTAGTATAAAGTAGAAGATTGTATAAAACTATGACGACACTATAAAAATAAAACAATTATTCTCACCTCACTTTAAGACGATTGTAACACGAATCAACTCGATTTTCAATGATATATCGCTGGCGCGATATGATATACGGCTAACGCCGCATGATATATTTGCTCTGCAAATATGATATAATATCCGTTCCTTCATATGCCGAAGGCATATATCATCGCACGAAGTGCGATATCATACCGAAGGTATATCACCCGTTCCGTCAGGAACGGATATCATTGAAAAAAGTCACCTTTGTCGGTAGACAAAAGTGACTTTTTTCATGGTGGAGACTACGGGACTCGAACCTGTGACCTCATGCGTGTGAAGCATGCGCTCTAACCAGCTGAGCTAAGCCTCCATATGGGACGGATTAAATAAT
>JAZQAQ010000028.1:0-2876 GCA_045545255.1 Eubacteriales bacterium
TTCTTTTCCATTATTGCTCCGCAATCAGTTGCAGCAGGCGTACCGCATCAAAGACGGTGACATCGCCGTCGCCGTTGATATCGGCAACTGCATCATCGAGACCTACGTCGTGTCCGTCGATATGCTTCAGCAACTGAATAACGCCGTCGGTGGTCTGCTCGATGGCAGGAGACGAGGTAATAGAGGTAACTTGGAATCCAAACCCATTGGTAGAGCTATCGCTGACCAGACGGATCTTGATGGTATTCCCGCTGACCGTCACCGTCTGCCCAGCAAGCTGCGCGCCGGTGTAATAGCCCAGCTCCTTATCCTGCCCATCGTAAAGGTAGATATAGTCGATGTTTTCCTCCACAAAGGTCTCCTCGGAGAAGGTGACGCTGATAATGCCGGCACCATCGACCGTATGGGTCCAGGTCTGATCCAGATTATCGGCGTAAGGATGATCGGACTGAAGGTCGGGTAGTCCACAAACGGTACAGAGTCCATCAACAATATTATGCGCCAGCATAGGTAATACCGTTACGTAATCCTTTTCACAGACCGAGCAACTATTGCTCTCCGTACCGCTCTTAAGGCAAGTTGCAGGAACGACGACACCCTCCCCGGCAGGAGTATGCTCCGTCAAGGTATAAGGATTGGAATTTGCCAACGCATAGGTATGACCGGCAGAATCCTCGTGTACGATGAGGTCAGTATCCGATTCAAATGCCCATTGACCGATAGATTGAACGGTATAAGGGATAGTCACTGAGGTCAGGCTGTCGCAACAGGAAAAGGCACCTTCCCCAATGCTCGTCACGCTATCCGGGATCGTTACCGATGTTAGGCTGGTGCAGTCTTGAAATGCAAGAGTCCCAATGCTCGTCACGCCATTCCCGATCGTCACTGAGGTCAGGCTGGAGCAAGTTTCAAAGGCTCTCTCCCCAATGCTCGTTACGCTATCCGGGATCGTCACCGAGGTCAGGCTATAGCAATCTGCAAATGCAAGAGTCCCAATGCTCGTCACGCCATTCCCGATCGTCACCGAGGTCAAGCCAGTGTATGAAAAAGCATAATCTCCAATGCTTGTCACGCTGTCCGGAATCGTCACCGAGGTCAGGCTGTAGCAAAATTTAAAGGCACTAGACCCAATGCTCGTCACGCCATTTCCGATCGTCACCGAGGTCAGGCTGGTGCATTCACTAAAAGCATAAAACCCAATGCTCGTCACGCTGTCCGGGATCGTCACCGAAGTAATACTACCGCATCCATAAAAAGCGTTATCCTTGATGGCAGTAACGCCCTTGGGGATTCCCAGCTTGGTAACACGGTTATTGTTTAAATAAAGATCTGCGTCATACCAAAGCGGATTTGCGAACTTATCCCCAAAATCAATATTACACCACGCCGTCATATCCGTGATATAGACCGAGGTCAGACTGAAGCAACACTCAAAGGCACCGGCTCCAATGTTCGTCACGCTGTTCGGGATGGTCACCGAGGTTATGGCACACGCATCAAAAGCAGATCTGCCGATGGTTGTCACGCCATTACCGATGGTCACCGAGCGCAGACCTCCGCATTCGGCAAAAGCATAAGCACCAATATAGGTGACACCATCTTCAATAATTATCTCTGTTATATCTATGCCCCAAGGACCCCAGTCATCATAATCTGCCATCGCCCCATTGCCGCTGATGGTGAGGACGCCGTTATCGTCCAGCGTCCAGGTGCAGTCGCCGGTGGTGCCGCTGGCAGCCCCGGCGGAAACGGTAAAGGGGACAACAAGCCCCAGCGCCAAAACAAACGCTACGATCACCGCAAGAATCTTTTTCATTTTGATTCTCCTTTTCTTTATAATATAAACACTCTCTTTGGTAAGCTTTGAAACCAAATGATAGAGAAAAGTATTTTCATTATAGATGTTTTGCGTCTATTTGTCAATAGACAGTTTTCGTCTATCCTATAATTGGAGAGGTGATAAAATGGAAATGACGATAGGCGAAAAAATCCGAAATCTGCGTGAGGACGCAGACCTGAATCAAACCCAACTCGGTAAAGCACTATATATGACCCAACGCAAAATTTCCTACATTGAATGCGGAAAATATGAGCCAAGCATCGAAGATCTCAAAGCCATCTGCCGCTACTTTAAGATCTCCGCCAACTATCTGCTGGGATTGCCGGAAAGTTATCAATGAAAAAGCAGAATTGCTAATAGTAGCAATTCTGCTTTTTATGTCCGTCCGACCGGAGGGAGGAAAGGTGCACCAAAGAAAAAAGACCACCGCTTGGTGGTCTTTTTCTTTGGTGCACCTTCAGGGACTCGAACCCGGGACCCACTGATTAAGAGTCAGTTGCTCTACCAACTGAGCTAAAGGTGCATATTTACTTAAACAAGCAAGAATTAGTATAACAATCCAAGTATGATTTGTCAATAGATTTTGAAAAAAATCTAAACTTTTAGTCCTTAAAACTCTATTCAATAGCAATCTTTTTTACTTTACTCTCCTGACTTTAAGGCATAGACCCAAAATAAAAAGAATCACGGCGTAGCCGTGGATGTAATCAACACAGTGTGTTGAATGTAATCACATATTATGTGTATGTAATCAATCCGAAGAAAAAAGATACAAGTCTTGCGACTTGATGACATACAGTTCGCAAGGCGAACTGATTACATACGTCTTACGGAAATTACATACCAATCCTTCGGATTGGATTAAAAAAAGACCACCCTTTTGGGTGATCTTTTTTTATGTCGGCATTACGTATCTTCCCGGGCCGTCACCAGCCAAGTATTGTCCGCATGAAGTTGCTTAACTACCGTGTTCGGAATGGGAACGGGTGGGACCAACTCATAATCAACACCGACTACTTTGAAAGTACATTGTACT
>JAZQAQ010000029.1:0-23028 GCA_045545255.1 Eubacteriales bacterium
GATAATTAAGTTCCACATAAAGGTTAGGTGATACGGAATGAAAAAGATATTAATAAGAAGTATTATTACAATCATATTGGTTTTGAGCGCAGTAATATGGATTTTGTTTTTAAACTCACATATTAAGTTTTTACCTGATAAAATTACGGTTGCAGTAGATGATTTCTGCTATAAGCTCTTCAATAAAGAGGATAATGTTGAAACGGTTGACACCTCTGATTATGTGCTATTAAGCACACTTTCAGATTCATCTGTATTAGAAAACATAGATCTGTACGTGCCGAATGATACTTATATTCCAAGCGAAGAGGAGATCAGCAAGACTTATAGTGGGCTCTATTCAGATTCTATAGTTGCTGTATTCACAAACTATGATATCATTATTCAAAATTACGGTATTGATGTTACTGATGCTTTGAAATTGATTGATTTCAGGGAGCAGGTTGTTTCAAGTTTGAAAAGCAATCGTCCAGATATTAAGCTTGATGCAAGTTTTACTATGCCGAAAGGAGATATGGAAATTCCGATAATCGAATTATCTACAACATATGAGGACCGTATTACATACTCCTTCATCGCGTTAGTGAATGTTAATGGAAAATTTGTTACTATTTCTGTTAATAGTGCGGATTATTACTTTGATGCTAGTCAGTTTTTTAGTACATTGATATACAATATGGTGATTAAATGATTTTGAATTATTTAGTCTCGATATGTTTATAAATCACAGTAAGCGAAAAAGCGAGGGGATTTTTCCCTCGCTTTTGCTATGTATAAAAACCGCAGAAAACCTGATTTTGACACCCTTGTGTTCAATAGGGCAAACTTGCAAAAATCCTAGTGTTTATGCAGGTTTCAGGCGGTTTGCCCTATTATAACGCATTCCTCTATACGGCGTACAATACATGTTGCTTTCATAATATATACAAAATCTCCTTGCTTTACAAATTTGTACTGTTAGTATCTGTAAAACAAGGAGATTTATACTTCTTTAAATAATTTTATGGCATTTGCTAATTAATATCTATTCCTTTTCAAATAAGGGGTGAAGATAATAAACCGTATCATCGTCGGATGACCCATTATCCGACGAATGTCCATAATGATATTTCCAAAGGCCGTGTTTCATATGTGCTGTATTTATAGAAATATATTCATAGCCTTTATGGAAAGTAGGAGACTTCGAATAAAAAGACCGATCTACAGACGTAATGATTCCAAAAAAAGAGCCGTCTTTTACCAGTATTTCTTCATCGTTAATTGGTCTGTTGCGCGAATTGCTATGAGAACTTTGTTGTTCATACCCGTGGTCATCGTCCTGGTACAAATCAATGTCAATTCTCCAACGATTAGCCTCGGCACGTATTTTATTGTATTCGTCGTCGTTATATTCTATCTCGGAAACATAAATATCAGGTTCTTCGCTTGTCCACATAGGATACTGGGGACTTCCGGCTACAAACATCTCGGTTTTTGTTTCAGAAACGGTAAATATTTTCATAACATCTCTCTGCCTTATGTTCTTTGTTTTATAAATTCTACCACACCACTTCTAAAAAATCAATGTTTTCTCAAAAAGCGAAAATGAGCAGACTTCTCTGCTCCTCCAAATATGTACAATTTGGTTGAAATTTGACCTTTTGTGCAAATTAAGTTTAATCAAAAGCTACCGGAAACCCGGTATTTATGCATATAAATATAGTTTATAGGCGAAAAGCGAGGTGATTTTCACCTCGCTTTTGTTAGTATGTCAGATGCGGTGCGTTGTCGACTTGAGTGATCGGAACCTCCACCGTTTCGCCAAGCAGGTCTGCTCGCACCGTTTCGTAAAGCCAGCGCCGCAGATGGCGGTTGGGCGAACGGAGGACGTGCTGGGCATAATAGAAGGAAACATTGTTTACGGGATCTACCGAGGCATAGGCACCTGCGGCACCAGCCCAGCCGAATTCCTTGTGGGTGGCCTCCTTGCGAGGAGCACGCATTCCCAAACCATAGCCGATATTGGTAGTACTATAGGAGTACATCGACCGCTGCTGGTCGGTGAGATAATCCGTCGCCATCATAGCGATGGTTTCTTTCTTTAAGATCACATCTCCGATCCGCATGGCCTCTAAAAACTTGATATAATCCTCTACCGTGGAGACACAGCCGCCACCGCCGCCTGCAAACTCTTTTCCAATATGGCACCAGAAACGCCATGCAGGCATCATCTGATTATTTTGCGAATCGTAACGGAATTGACGGGCAAAGCCCTCCCAATCCTCGATTGGATGCAAAAAGGTAGAATTTTTCATTCCGAGAGGGTCGAAAATATGTGCTTTTACGTAATTCTCGAACTTCTCTCCGGACAAAATCTCCACAAGCGCGCCCAGTACATCGTGGCTAAAACTGTATTTCCAACCCTCGCCCGGCTCGAACTCCAATGGATTCTTGGCAAACATATTGACAGTCTCTACCGTAGGGCAGTTGTTGCCGGGGATGTTGTAGTACTCCTCAAGCAGTGGGGAGTGCATATCGTAACTCATACCGGAGGTCATCTGAAAGAGATGGTGGATCTTGATGGGATTCCTTGCCTTTCTGATGCCGTCTGCGGTTTTAACGGTCATTTCCTTAAATGCCGGCATATAGTCGGATAAATTGTCCTCCAGAGAGAACATCCCCTTCTCCCAAAGCTGCATAGCTGCTGCACAGGTGATCAGCTTGGAGCAGGAGTAAATGTGGTATTTTTCATTTCCTTTTATTGGAATCTTATTTTCAGGATCGGCATAACCACCCATATGCCGCAGGACGCATTCCCCATCCTTATAAACGATAAGATCAAAGCCGGGTATACCCATATCCAGAAAGTGTTGACATAACGCCTTCGTTTGTTCAAACATACATCTGCGCCTCCAATGTTAAAATGCGGACAAAGAACAACCTTTTTGTTATACACCGTATAAAATATGAAGATTGCGCACATTATGGTCGGTGATGGAATTGTTGACCGCGTAAGCCTGACGCTCCATTTCAGCATTTTGCAGGGCAGTCAGTCCCTGCACCCGCAGCTCATCCGCGACAGAAGCGCAGATCTTTTCGATCAGTTCCGCCTTCCGCTCGGATTCCTGCGGGGTATTGCCGCTGGAAATCAGATATTCCAGATCTTCTGCAGACGCACGCAATCGGGAAAGTTCTTTCATTCCCCGAAAGCTCCATTTATAATAGGGCATATAGGTACGGTTCAAAAGGTAGATACAATGCAGGGTGCTTTGGACAAATTCAAATACTGCCAGTTGCGCCGCTGCCGTTTCTCCTCTGGCAATACAGCGACCATAGTTATACTGCCCCGACTGTCCCATTAAAAGCAGGTATCCTGCCAGCTTTTTCCGCCGTACACCCTCCGGAAAACGGTGCAGCTTTTCTCTGATCGCCGTAAACTGCCCGTAAGGGTCTGCAAAGACTGCTCCGTTGGTTGCCTCCAAAAGGCCGTATTCCGGCAAGGAGAGCCATTGCTCCGGAGAAAGGTCGCCGTCTGCGCTTCCGGTTTTCGACAAAAAGAAGTCCTCCATTCGAATTACGCCGTGACGGCTGCCGCCTACGGGATTGATCTGGCTGCGCGTCAAGCCCATAAATTCCTTGGGCAATTTTGCATACGCCCGTTCCAGCAGAAACGCAGTCCTGCTGTCTACCACATCCTCGCCGGGCAGAAAAATACAGAAAGCCGGCTCAAAATCGTGATCCCGAGAGGTCTCATCATCATAGCCATAGCATTCTGAGCCGCTGCCTGCCAGCCCGATCGCCAGCTTGGGCAGTACCTCGGGGAACTGCGATTGCAGCATTTCCTTGCCATAGGCTTCATAATATTGCCTTGCCAGCTCAATCCCCTTCATAGATCCTCCTGCAGCGCGCATTGAGCTGCGCCGCATACTCTTCATACCCGTAGTAGCCAAAGACCGTCGCGCACTTTTCACAAACGAAGGCATAATTGCCGTCTACCCGATCCTTACCGATCTCCAAGCAAGCCGTTGCTTTTCGGATCAGCTCTGCAATGATGGGTTTTGCGTCTGCCAACCCATACTCCGTCTCCGCGGCAGTTGCCATATTCAAATAGGTGATCGCCTGCTCCGGTTCCTTCTCCTGCAATCCGTCCAATACGGAAAGTGCCTTTTGATAAAGCTCCTCCGCCTGCCGAAATTGCTTCAGATCCACCAGTGCCAAGCCCATATTATTATAAAGCCCCGCCAAGCGATCGTCCGAAGGCGGTAGGTCCCGCTCGTAGATGGCGCGTGCCTTTTGGAAAAGGGCGATCGCCTCCTCCGCCTTTCCAAAGGCTTTATAGACGGTGGCACTATTGAGATAGGTGGTCGCTGCGCCCACATTATCCTCGATATTCATTTTGCGCACCTGCTCCAGTGCGCTATCGGCATACTGCAGTGCTTGCTCCTTTTCCCCCAGCTTACGGCAAAGACCCATCAGCTCATTTTCCATCAGCAAAATCCCTTGCGCATCGCCGGTATATTCCGCTTCGGAAAGCCAGTATTGCAGCAGCCGTTTGGCGCCTGCATAATCGTTGCTCCCAAGCAGCGAGTCCAGCTTCTCCAAAACGCGATCTCTCGGAATCATTTGCGTCACCTCCGTTTTCTATATTGTATATCTAAATTCCCGTATTTACAAGTTTTTATTCAAAGCCCTTTTCTCAAAGCCCGAGCAAGTCGTGCATCAATTTTTCATAATACTCCGGAGTCGGACTTTTCTCAATTAAAAACTCAAAAAGCGGTTTGGCCTTTGAAAAATAATACTTTTGCCGGAAAAGAGAGACCCTGCCGAGATTTACATAAGAATAGGCAAGATGCATCGCCGAATCCAAATCCTGATGCTTTTCATAGATACCCACCCTTATTCTATTGGCTTTTTTATAGTTCAGGACGCGCAACAGGTGCCTTTTTTGAAACCCGTACAGATCGCCGAAGCGATTATAGCAAAACGCCATATTGCCGTCGTCCTCGTCGTCACGTCTTTCGATCTTTGAAGAGAGGCTAAATGAACGCATAAAATACGCCTTGGCATCTTTCAGCTTACCGTTTTTCATCGTAATCTCGCCCATACGATTGCAGGAGTACGCCAGATCGCGTTGGTACAGCGGATCCTCCGAATCGGCTGCATAAGCACGGATGGTATCGTACATTTTTTCATAATAAACCGCCGCATTTTCAAAATCACCGTCGTAAAAGCAGGCGTCTCCGGCAAGCTCATAGGCAGAGCCCATTTGGCGCGGGTTGCAAAAGCAGCTGGTTTGCGGCAGATACAGGTCGAAAAGTCGGATCGCCTTTTTAGCATATTCAAGGGATTCTTTATAGTTATACAGTTCCTTATATTGCTTTGCAAGCTGTAGATATATCGCAATATGATTGGCTATAATCGATTCCACCGCTGCTTTATCCTCGCCCTCGGTCGGCATCATCATATCACTGTAGAAGGATTGTGCTCTTTCTAAAGAGCATATGCTTTTTGAAACCTCACCCATTTTCAAATAAATATCACTCAAAAGCAGATAAGAATATAAGATGCAATTTACGATTCTCGGATCTCTTTTGACGATGGAATCCTTCTGCGTCTTGCACGAAATCAGACGAGGTAATATTTTTTCGATTTTGGTTTCCGCAAAAGCATAGTTATGGACGGTCATATAAAGCTCGGCGCATTCAAACCTTGCGTAAAACAAAGCGATCAGATCATCCTTTTGCTTGGTCTTTTTATATTTTTGCTCCAGGATACTGATCAATCGGTTTTGCCACATGATAGCGTTATGAATGTCGTACGGCAGACCGATTCCGTTTTTATATAAGCCGACCAGCTTGCTGATCGCCTCCGGCAGATTCTTATTTGCCGCGCTTATGATCAATTCAACGGCGTGCTTGCGGTCAACCTCCACATCGATCCCCTCAAGATACGCAAGCCCGATAAGAAAATGATGCTCCGCCGTTTTATTCTCTTTGACGGCAATTTCGGAGATCGCCTCCACCAAGCGGGCACGGGATACCTCATCTGCGGGGTTCAGACAGTCCTCGATCTCCAGCGTATGCAGGGCATTTTTATCCGTTTTTGCCATTTCGACGGCGATGATATCGGTGCCTTTTTCTTTTTTCTTTTGGCGTGCTGCCGGAAGCTCGACTCCCACCACATAGTTATCCCGCTCCTCACCGTTTTCATCCGTGACCTTTTCCAAAAGCCGTGGGGTGATAAGCAGAGTGAACAGCTTGCAATCCTCGAGGATCTTTGCGATATTTTCTTTAAAGCTCTCACCCGGCGTCAAAAACTCATCGAACCAGACGGCAATATCCGCGCACTCGGGATAGCTATGGATCAGTCGCATCAGTTCATTGGCGTATTTGCGATCCTTTTTACGGTAGCTCAAAAAGATATAGGCATCGAAGGCGGCGCGGATCCGCTCCGCCGTTTCGTTGCTGATCAAAACCGACTCCAGATATTTCTTCAGCTTTTCCCCGTAGGCGATTTCGGTTAAATCTCTGCTATAAGGGTTCAGATACTGAAGCTCACCAAACTTCTCGCTGTAGGCGAGGTCTATCCCCGTTTCCATCATAATGGGCAATACCGGAATATGCTCTTTCATCGCGCACGGGAAATCCTCATCCATCGCTCGGCTCGGAGTGGAGAGAAGCTTATGCGTAACGGGAATGACAAACAGGTTATTGCGCCCGAGCTCCACTTCCTTTTCATCCTCTGCGATGCGCTCGGTCATATCCTCGGTATAGTAAACGGCACAATCGTGGGTCTTGAAAATATCCTCGCAAACCTTTTTGAAATACTTCTCAAAATCCTCCGGATGGCAGGTAAAATACACCCTCGGTTTTTTATCAATATCTACCTTATTTTTCGTCTCTACTTTAATGACAGCCAATATTTTTTCTCCTTATCATTACTCTCATATAAGAGAACGATCTATCACTGCTTTTTTCGCAAAATCTCCCTACCGCTATTGACTATAACAATAAAAATCGCTTTTGTATATAAAAAACTCTAAATAAATCGAAAACGCGACATTTTTTTGCTTTTCAATAAAGAAAAGCGAGGTATTCCACCTCGCTTTTTCTGCGTTCAGGGTTTTCGGAGCGTTAAGGGTTCATTCGGATTTCTTTTATGACTCAAAAACCAGTTCACCAGCTCATCGCCGGCATATGCCGTATCCCAGGCGTTATGCTTCACACCGTAGCAGATCTTCAGTTGAGCGTTTCCGCCCCGCTTATTGACGGCTTTCAGCATCGAAATGCTCTCCTGAATGGGGACGGTCTCATCGCAATCGCCGTGGTACATATAGATAGGAATATTGGAAACGTAGCCGGTATTCCAACAGATCCCGCTGCCGCAGACGGGTGCGATCGCAGCAAACCGCTCCGGAGCAGCCATTGCCAGCATCCAGGTGCCGGTACCGCCCATACTCAAGCCGGTGAGATAGATCCGCTCCCGATCAACGGGCAGGCTCTTACAGATCTCGTCCAGAAAAGCAAGCAGAGATTCGGTATAGCACCCCCAATACTTCGTGGCAGGGCATTGGGGTGCCACGAAGATAAACGGATACTCCTTTCCGCTCTCCCGCACGTGCTTCATAAAACCGTGCTTGCAAACAAGTTCTAAATCATCTCCCCGCTCTCCTGCGCCGTGCAGGAAAAGGACGAGGGGATATTTTTTATTCTCGTCATAATCTTTAGGCAGATATTTTACATACTTGAAATTATAATAATACGGATGCTCCCATTGATGCTTGGTATACACGCCAAAGCCCCCTTTTTATTTCAGATCCTCGTCGTAATGTGCACGGTCGCCGCCGATAAATTTAGGACGGGTACGGGCGGCAAGCAGGATCGCATTGCCGATCTGCTTTGTCTGCAAGCGGCAAGGGACTGCCACCTCTTTTAGGTGCATCCCGATGAGGGTGCCGCCGATATCCATTCCCGCTTCGGCGGCAATATGCTCCACCGCAACAGGATGCTCCAACAATTCATAAACGGCGGTGGCAAAAGAGCCGCCTGCTTTCGGTTGAGGGACGGCATTGACAATGGGGTAGCCCCGCTTTTCTGCCGCCTCCCGCTCAAGGATCAAGGCGCGGTTAAGGTGCTCGCAGCACTGGGCCGCCAAAAAAACTCCCGCCTCCTTGCAGGCGGCAAGGATCCCCTCTGCCACCTCTTTCCCCACTGCGGGAGCGGAATGGGTGCCGATCTTCTCCCCTGCGATCTCGCTGGAAGAGCAGCCTACCACCAAAAGGTCGCCTGCCTTCAATCCTGCTGTGGCGATCAGCTCCCGCGCGGCGGTATACGCTTGATTTTTAAAATCTGTGTTCATCATTCTGTTGCCTTTCATATTGTAGTATTGAGGTGATTTTATGGAACTTTCTTTGGATTGCTTAAAAGAAAAGGAGGTCATCGTCTCCTGCAGCGGCAGAAAGCTCGGGTTCCCCACCGATCTCATCATCAGTTGCGATTGCGGAAAGCTGGAGGCATTGATCCTCTGCGGCAAAGGTCTTTTTCGCCGTGAGGAGATCCGTATTCCCTGGTGCGATGTGGAACGGATCGGAGAGGATGTGATCTGGGTCTGCAAGGAACCGGTCTGTCGTTAGCATTTATTATAAAAGTTTTTTCGCGGAATTGCAAGACAGGAGCCGATTTTACTTATTTTATAGCCGAAAATACTGGTCAAATAAAAAACGGCGTGCTATAATGATCCCGTAAACAGATAGGAGAAGAAGGATATGACCGAAAAGCCTTTTAATACCACCGAGATCTTCAATCTTTTTATGATCGATCAGTTGGTGGTCTTTTATAATCATAACCACCCGTACCGCGGTCACTACGGCACGCCGGAGCAGCACGACCACTATGAATTTTATTATATCGTCAGCGGAATGCTTACCCTTGCCTTTGGGGAAGAGACTGCCCAACTAAAGCCGGGGCAAGCCTTCCTGATGCCGCCCCACACCGTCCATCGGGTTGCAGATTGGGAAGAGGAAACGATTATGAAATTCTGCGGCTTTATGAGCCGCGGCTCTCTGCTCACTCCCCTTTGCGGAAAGCCCTTTGACCTTTCGGCGGATGAACGCGGTCTGCTCAATGAGCTGATGGAGGAAGGCGGTCTTTGTTTTGAGCGATTGCCCGCCCAAAGTAAACAAACGGGCTGCAGAGTACGGGACGGCATCTCCAAAGGACGGCTGCAGGCACTGAAAAACAAGGCAGAGATCTTTTTTATCAAGCTGATCGAATCCCGCCAAAGCGAAAAGGCACCTGCGATGCGGGTCTCGGTGGCGGATGCGGTCTATCGCTATCTGACCGAGCACGTGGCAGATCGGGTAACCTTGGGGCAGATCGCAAAATCTCTCTCCCTCAGCGTCCCCTATATCAAGCGGGAGTTTTCCAAAAAATACGGGCGGGGGATCATCGACTGCCTTTTAAACCTAAAGATCGAGCGGGCAAAAGCCCTGATCGAAGAGACCACCTTGAACTTCACCCAGATCGCCGAATACCTTTCCTTTGACTCGGAAAACCATTTTTCCAAAACCTTTTCCAAGCGTACCGGAAAAACGCCCGGTGCCTACCTTAAAGAATTGCAAAATCAATAATAACGGAGCAGGAGCCTTTTCTGCTCCTGCGTTTTGGGGAAAAAGTGTCTTATCTTACGAATTTTATGTCTGATTTTACGATGAAAAACAAAATTATCCTGCTATAATGAAAAGAGGAGCGTGAAGAGAAATGGAGACGAAATCCTTTCGCACCACCGAAATCATCAATTTAGTTATGATCGACCGACTGGTAACCTTTTTCATCTACCCGATGAAGGTCAATCGAGGGCACGTGCCGGAATCGCCGGAAAAGCACGATCACTATGAATTATACTACATCCGCACCGGATCGCTCTCCTTGCTTTTAGATGGAGAGCCGGTGACGATACGGGCGGGAGAATGTCTGCTGGCGGCACCCTTTACGGTGCATCAGCTACTGGATCGGGAGCCGGAGACCCTCCTGTTCTTTGCGGGATTTACCAGCAAGGGGCAGTTTCCTGCGCCCTTATGCAAAAAGCCCTTCCTGCTCTCGGCAGACGAAAGTGCGCTGCTTTGCGAGCTGGTGGAGGACGGCAGCCGATGCTTTACGCGTCTGCCTCGGCAGAGCAATGAGCTGGGGTATCTGGTTGCGCCCGATATCTCACGCGGACGGCTGCAAGCGTTAAAGAATAAGCTGGAGATCTTTCTGATCAAGCTGATAGAATCCCGACTGACGAAAAAGACGCCCGCCGGCAGAGCCACGGTGGCAGATGCGGTCTACCGCTATCTGACCGACCATATCACCGATCGGGTGACTCTGGAGCAGATCGCCCGAGAGCTTTCGGTCAGCGTCTCCTATGTCAAGCAGGCGTTTGCCAAAAAGTACGGTCGCGGGGTCATCGACTGCTTTTTGGACCTGAAGATCGACCGCGCCAAGCAGCTCATCGAAGAAACGCCGCTGAATTTCACCCAGATCGCCGATTATCTTTCCTTTGAATCGGAAAATCATCTTTTAAAAACATTTTTAAAGCGCACCGGCAAAACGCCCAGTGCTTATCTTAAGCAGATTTCAAGCGATGAGGCAAGAAAAAACGAAAAATAATTATTTGGCAGGCGTGATGTCTTCGACTCTCGTCTGCTTAAGGAGGTACAAAACAATGAGTAAAAAAGTCAAGTTTGGTATGGTTGGTGCCAGTGGTATGGGTCTTAACCATATCCGTTCCATCGCCCATCATCCCAAGATGGAGTTGGTCGCCATCTGCGATAAGAATCCCGAGCGGCTGGAGATCGCCAAGACGGAGGTGGACTGCCCCAATTACTACACCGATTGGCGCGAGCTGATCGCCAATCCCGAAATCGAAGCGGTGGTGCTCTGCATTCCAGACCGTCTCCACGCGGAGATGACCGAGGAAGCCCTCAAGGCAGGCAAGCAGGTACTTTGTGAAAAGCCGATGGCTCTGACCATCGAGGAATGCGAGCAGATGCGGGATGCAGAAAAGAAGTACGGTCAGCGTCTGATGGTCGGTCAGATCTGCCGCTATGCACCCGGTTTCCAGCTGGCGAAAAAGCTGGTGGATCGGGGCGAGATCGGCGAGCTTTACTATGTGGAGAGCGAATATGCCCACGATTACGCCAAGTCCCGCGGTGCGGATGACTGGCGGGTAGACCCCTTGAGAGAGCCCTTCTTGGGCGGCGGCTGCCACGCGGTGGACCTGCTGCGCTGGATCGCAGGCGATCCCACCGAGGTCACCGCTTATGCCAACCATAAGTGCCTCACCGACTGGCCCATTAATGACTGCACCGTCGCTATTATGCGATTCCCCAATGAGGTGATCGGTAAGGTATTCGTTTCCATCGGCTGTAAGCGGGACTACACCATGCGCTCTTGCTTCTACGGCACCAAGGGCACCATCATCTGCGACAACAGAAGCAACCATATCACCATCTATAAGGCGGAAATGAAAGAAAAAGTAGAGGTTTTCGGCGAAAACAAGCAGGATTTTGCCATTCCCATCAGCCTGCCCGTCAAGCTGGCGAGCCACAATACCTACGGTGAGCTGGGTGATTTTGCCGAGTGCATTCTGGAGGGCAGACCCGTCCCCACCTCTGCCTACGACAGTGAGCGTTCCGTCGTAGTCTGCCTGGCTGCCGCTCAATCTGCAAGAGAGAACCGCTCTATCAAAATTGAATACCCTGCCGAATAAGGAGAAAAGAAAATGTTAAAAGCCGGATTTGCAAGAATGGATATTACCCCGCCCTTGGGGGTATCCCTCAAAGGTTATTACAGAATTCGTATCTGCGACGGTGTACTGGATCCTCTGGAGATCAACGCCGTTGCCTTTGAGGAGTACGGAAAGAAAGCCGTTCTGCTGAGTATTGATAATGTGGGCATCAAGCAGAGTGTTTGTAACGAGATCCGCGATAAGATCGCCGCCGCCACCGGCTGTGCTCGGGAAGGTATTTACCTTGCCTGCACCCATACCCATTTGGGCCCCGGTGTGGGAACTATCATGGGGTTAGGCGGTTCCGTCACGCCTCAGGATGATGAATACGGACCTTGGTTCATTCAGCGCGCCGTCGATACTGCCGTCATGGCAATGGACGATCTGGCTCCCGTTACTTCAGCCCACTATACCCATGCCAATGTGCCGGACGTTTCCTCCGTCCGCCGCTATCAGATGAAGGACGGATCCATCCGCACCAATCCCGGTTGGCAAAATCCCGATATCGACCATGCACTCGGCACCCCCGACGAGCTGGCGACCCTCTTGATCCTCAACAGAGAGGATAAGCCCGAGATCGCCATCACCCACTTCCAGACCCACCCCGACGTCATCGGCGGCAATAAGGTTTCCGCCGACTGGTGCGGCTTTGTCCGCCGTACCTACGAGCAGATGATTCCAAACTCCCGCTGTATTTTCTTCACCGGTGCCCAAGGCGATACCAACCATATCGACGTGCGCCTGACCAAGGAAGAGGGGCGCGGCTATCCCCGCGCCAAATACATGGGTGAAAAGATCGCCATGTCTTTGATCGCCAACATCCCTCTAGCCAAACCCATGAAGAACACCCACCTTGCCTACGGGCAGAAGAATATCGTTGCCTATGCCAATAAGGGAAAGCCCGAGGAACTGGAGGAAGCCATCCGCATCGATAAGATCTATAAGGAAACCAACGATAAGGATCAGGCCGTCGCTGCCGCCAACCTTGATGTCAAGAGTATGCACGCCACCACCGTCGTGGCCAAGGCCTGCCGTATTGTGGAGCTGATGGACGCCCCCGACAGCCGTGAGCTTTATCTCACCGCCGTTGCAGTAGGTGACGCAGTCTTTGCAGGCGTTCCCGGTGAGCCCTTCACCGACGTGGGCCGCGCCATCAAGGAGCAGTCCTCCTATGCGGTTACCCTCCCTACCTGTAACACCAACGGCAAGGAGGGCTATTACCCCACCGACTTCACGGAAGGCTCCTACGAAGCCGCCACTTCCCGCTTCAGAGCAGACACCGCCCGGCGGATCATCGATGGCTTCAATGAGTTGATCGAAAGCTTCAAATAATGTTCAATTTCTGTCAATAAGGAGAAGAATATGTTAAATGCCGGATTTGCAAGAATGGACGTTACCCCGCCCTTGGGAGTTTCTCTGAAGGGGAACTTTCGGACGCGAATCTGCGACGGTGTACTGGATCCTCTGGAGATCAACGCCGTTGCCTTTGAGGATTACGGAAAGAAAGCCGTTCTGCTGAGTATTGATAATGTGGGCATCAAGCAACCCTGCTGCGATCAGCTTCGTGAGCGGATCGCAGAGGCCACCGGCTGTGCGACAGAGGCTGTTTACATCACCTGCGTTCATACCCATCTCGCCCCCGGTGTCGGTGTGGGCGGATACATCACCCCTCAGGATCACGAGTATGAGGTCTGGTTCCTGCAGCGTGCCGTCGATACTGCTGTCATTGCGGTGGGAGATTTAGCACCTGTCACCTCCGCTTGCTATACCCGCGCAGATGTGCCGGAGGTGTCCTTTATCCGCCGCTACCGTATGAAGGACGGTTCTCTGCGCACCAATCCCGGTTGGCAGAACCCCGATATCGATTGTGCTATGGATACCCCCGATGAACTGGCCACCCTGCTGATCTACAAACGGGAAAATAAGCCTGAAATCGCCATCACCCACTTCCAGACCCATCCCGATGTCATCGGCGGTACGAAGGTTTCTGCCGACTGGTGCGGCTTTTTGCGGCGTACCTATGAGCGGATGATCCCCAATTCCCGCTGCATCTTCTTTAACGGTGCCGAAGGGGACAGTAATCACATCGATGTACGGCTGACCAAAGCCACGGGAGCAGGCTATCCCCGTGCCCGCTATATGGGCGAGAAGATCGCGATGTCGCTGATTGCCAACCGTTCTCTGGCCAAGCCGATGAAAACTGCCGGAATCACCTACGGTATGAAGGCCATCACCGCAGACCACAACAAGGGTCTGCCCGAGGAGATCGAGGATGCCGTTCGCCTGCATACGCTTTATAAAGAGACCGGCGATCGGGATCAGGCCATCGCCGCATTCGGCGGCATTCCCAAAGAGATGCACGCTACTACGGTCTTGGCAAAGGCAGGGCGCATCGTGGAGCTGATGGACGCCCCCGACAGCCGCGAGCTGTATCTCTCCGCCATCGCTGTCGGCGATGTGGTATTTGCCGGCGTTCCGGGAGAGCCCTTCACCGAAGTGGGACGTGCCGTCAAGGAGCGATCCCCTTATGCCGTCACTCTCCCTACCAGCTGCACCAACGGCAGAGAGGGCTACTTCCCCACCGACTTTACAGAAGGTTCCTATGAAGCCGCCACCTCCCGCTTCAAGGCCGATACCGCCCAGCGGATCATCGATGGTCTTTCTGAACTGATCACCGGTTTAAAATAATGAAAAAATCGAGGCACACTTCCTTGCGAAGTGTGCCTCAATTTTTTAGAGACTGTCAAAAAAGTCCCCGACCGCAGAAAAAATGGGGAAAGGAAAGAATTGAAACCAATTTGTAAAGACTTTCATACTCTTTCCATTTGTTCTTTTATAAGGAAAAATTCCGCATAGCGATGCGGAATTTAATTAAAATTTTTCTGCTATCCGCCAAACCGCTCTCTACCGTACCCGTGTACGCCGACGAGACCGGTTTGACGAATTCGGAAACATTTTGGAGAGTCTCCCAGCGTGTCAAAATAAAAAATGAAGTTTTTTGACACGCTGAGTTTGAGGCACACTTCCTTGCGAAGTGTGCCTCAAACTTTTTTATTTTACCAAATCTACATACTTTCTGGCTTTATCGGTGATGACCTGCCAGTTTTCCTCGGCAATGGCCTTGCGATCCAGGATATTGCTTGCCATTCCGTAGCCGGCTGCGCCTGCCTCCTGATAGTCGGCAAGGTTCTCGGTGGAGACACCGCCCACCGCCAGGATATCCAGATGGGAGAGGGGTGCCTTGACCGCCTTGAAGTATTTAGGACCAAAGGCATCGGAGGGGAAGAGCTTGATAAAGTCTGCGCCCGCCTTATGAGCGGCCTGCATCTCACTGGGAGTCAGGCAGCCGGGGATGGAAACCAGCCCTGCGGCACGGGTGGCCTTGATGACCTCGGGAGCAGCATCGGGAGAGATGATAAACTTACCGCCGGCCTTTTTGGTCAGCTCTACCTGCTTTTCGGTGAGGACGGTACCGGCACCGATCAGCATTCTGCCTTCAAAATGCTTTGCCAGCAATGCAATGCGGTCGGCAATCTCTTCGTCGGTGGGATTGCCATTGGCATCATAGGTGATCTCCATCAGGCGGATACCACCCTCATACATCGCTTCTGCCATGGGGATCAGCTTCTCCCGATCCACACCGCGGACGATGATAATAATCTTTTCTTCCTTAATTTTAGCAATCGTTTGTTCTCTCATTTCATTCACCTCAGCAATAAATCGTCATTAACGCTTTTTTCATTTTCTCGATATATTCGGGAGCCGTATTCTGAATAGCGGTGGAGGCACAGATCTTCTCTGCATACCAATTAAGAGGCTCCTCGGTCACAGAAAGTCCCACATCGCTGAACCGATGGGGCAGCTTCATCCGCTTGAGCAGGTCGCGGATGGGGGTCTCATCCAGATCCTGATATGCAAGCTGGGGCAAAAGACCCATCGCAACCAGCTCACCGTGCAGATAGGGCTTGGTCTCCTCGTAATAACCCACGCGGGAAAGCTCATAGAACTTATGGGCGATGGCGCACTGATTGGAGCCCTTGGAGATGCCGCTGATGACGCCGGTCACCGCGATGGCATCAAAGATGACCCGCTCAAAACGCGGCGTGATCTCGCCCTTTTCCAAATCTTCCATCGCACCGTCGGTATATTCCTCAAAATCCCGATAGGTGGCCTGCGCCAAAACATACGCCATATCCAGACCCATCGTGATCTCCAGACGGGGAACCTGATAGGTACGGTGGTTGATCTCGATCATCTTTGCCATCGCGTCCATCACGCCGGCGCAGAGCAGGCGGGAGGGCTGACGGATCATCACATCCAGATCTACGATGACCGCATCCACCTCTTTCATCAGCTTAATGGAGCCGATGGTGGCACCGGTATCCCGATCATACATCACGCTCAGCGGGGTGACCGCGGCGCAGGTGGCAGAGGAAGTGGGGATATTGATCAGTCGGATATTGGCGCGCTCCGCGATCAGCTTGGACTGATCCATCAATACGCCTCCGCCTACACCCACCAAGAGGTCAAAGCCCTTTTCCTTGATATAGGCAGCCGTTTCATCTGCATTTTCCAAGCAGCAGGTGCTATGGAACATCATAAACTCGTGGGGGAAATCACCCAAAGCCGCCTTGATCTTATCGCCTGCCGCTTTGTAGCCGTTTTCTCCGCAAAAGACCAACGCTTTGGTTCCAAACCGCTTCAGCTCGATGGGAAGATACTTTTCGATGGCACCTGCCTCTTGCAGATACCGCCCGCAGCCAAACTTAAATGCAACATCGCTGTTAACCGCCATTTTTTTGCTCCTTCATCTTGTTTTTTCTTCATTATAGCAGTATAATAGGGAGAGAGCAATAAGAAAAATTGCTCCGATCTTAAGAAATCTTGCGGAGGAGCCTATGCTGATCAACGGTTATTGGGGCGAAAATGAGGACGGCACCGATATTATCACCGATAGTTGCGGGCATATCTACACCTTTTACGGGCGGGAGATCAACCGTCCCAAAGGGCGGCCGAATTATCTCTTGCTCTATATTCATCGGGGTGCGGTGCGATTCTTTCTCCACGGACGGGAGCTGCAGGCAAAGAGCGGGGACTTCATCCTTTATGCCCCCGGCGAGGAGCAGCATCATATTTACGAGTCCATCCGATCGGGAGAATTTTACTACCTGCATTTCACCACCGAAAACCCTGCTTACCTGGAAGCGCTGGGGATGCAGACCTCGGTACTCTACCACAGTCAATCCTCTGCAGACACGGCTGATATCTTTGAGCGAATCATCCGAGAACTGCAACTTCAGCGGGAGGATTACCGCAGGGCGTGCCGATCGCTGGCAATGTATCTTTTTATCTCCGTGCGGCGGCAGATCTTCGACGAAAAGGAAGAGCAACGGGATCCGGAGCTTTTTGCGGTCATTCAGTACATTCGCAAGCACTACGATGAAAATACCGATCTGGAACGCTACGCGGAGATGTGCGAGATGAGCAAATACCATTTCTCTCGGTTATTTAAGAAGCAGACCGGAATGTCGCCGCTGGAATATCGGACCTCTGTTCGGCTGGAGCACGCCAAGGAACTATTGCTCCATACCCGCTACAGTGTCAAGCATATCGCAGAGCAGATCGGCTATAGTTCACCGGAATACTTTTCCGGTGCCTTTAAAAAACAGACGGGGCTCTCCCCCGCTGCCTTTCGAGTAAACGCAAATAAAAATAAGGAGACTACTATGAAAAAATACCATCTTTTTGATTTCGACGGCACCTTGGGTGATTCTATGCCTGTGTGGGCAGGGACGATGCTGAAGATTTTGGACGCGGCAGGCATCTCATATCCGGACGACGTCGTTCGCATCATTACCCCGCTGGGCTACGGCGGCACCGCCGACTATTTTATCTCTTTGGGAATCAAGACCCCGCGGGAAAAGCTGATCGAGCAAATGTATGCAATGGCGGAGGATGCATATACCAACGTGATCATCCTCAAGCCGGGGGTGGCAGACTATGTACAGCGGCTAACAGATGCCGGCTGTAGCTGCAACGTCCTCACCGCCAGCCCCCATTGGCTGATCGACCCCTGCCTCAAGCGTAACGGTCTTTACGACTGCTTCGATAAAATCTGGACCATTGAGGATTTTGATATGACCAAGGATCAGCCGGAGATCTATCTGGAGGCCGCCCGTCGGCTGGGCTGCAGCGTAGATGAGGTCTGCTTCTACGACGATAATTTAGTCGCACTGCAGACTGCGAAAAAGGCGGGAATGATGGTCGTCGGCGTCCGAGATCCCTTCTCCGATCCCTATCGCGCAGAGATCGAAGCGCTGACCGACGCCTATTTTGAAACTTTTGAGGAAAAAATCCCGCAATAATCTCAAAAAACTAAAAAATATTTAAATTGGGGCTTGATTTTGCCGAGAAACTATGGTATGATATATCTCGCTTTGAAAAAGCCCCAATTAAAATGCGCTGGTAGCTCAGCTGGATAGAGCGTCTGACTACGGATCAGAAGGTCGGGAGTTCGAATCTTCTCCAGCGCGCCAAAAGAAAAAAGGACATCGAAAGATGTCCTTTTTTCTTTTGCCGTGTTGCTCGAAGATTTGAATCATTTTGCACAGCAAAATGGTTCGTTGAGGTGCTCGCAAAGCCGCGTCAGGCTTTCAAACTGTCCGAAGGGCAATAAAACGATGCGAAGCATCCTATCACTGCGAAGCAATATCACTCGCCGCAAGGCGAATATAACTGTGGCACCCTCCGTTAGGAAGGTGCCACAATGTACCTTTTCACTTAAAAAAACAAATGCTCAATCAAAATCTTCGCACCGATGCCCACAAGGATGACACCGCCGAGAATCTCTGCCTTTTCCTTCAGCATTCCACCGAACATCCGCCCGATATACACGCCTGCGGTACTGAGAATAAAGGTAGACACGCCAATGATCGCCACAGTCAGCAGTGCTTCGCTATAACCGCCCATCGTGGCGGAAAGACCGACGCCCACTGCCAGTGCATCAATACTGGTAGCGACCCCCTGGAGCAACAAATTCTTGACGGTATAGGGATTGGAGCATTCCTGCTCCTCTTCCTTTTTCAAGGCTCCGACGATCATATTGATACCGATCCCCGCCAGCAGGAGAAAAGCGATCCAATGATCCGCCGCCTCGATATAACGCATAAAGTAGAGACCGAAAAAGAGTCCGATCAGCGGCATCAATGCCTGAAAAAAGCCAAAGGTCAGCCCGTCTGCGAGGGCGTGACGAAGCTTTAATTTCGGACTGCAGATACCATTGGATACAGACACTGCGAATGCATCCATTGAAAGACCGATACCGGTCAAAAGTGCTGTTAAAACAATCATTTTAATAAATTCCCGATTCCTTCTCCGGTGGCGGCGGTCTTTTCCGCCCGCTGCAACAATGCGGCTGCAGTTTCATTGGTCTTTTTCAGAGCCTTGGCGTCCACCTTTTCAAATTTTTGTTCTTTAAAATATGTAGCATTCCGCTCTGCGGCAAGCCTCAGCCGTTCCTTGGCGGCGGTCAGCACCTTTTGGCAATCATAGCCTGCCTCGTTTGCCATCTTTTTCAGGCGGGTGAGATAATCCTCATATCCGCCGTCGATCGCCACCCGACCCTCTTGGTCGGTATAGAACAGCGCATCCTCCACCCGCTCCGGCAGGCTTTCATAAAAGGTAGGCAGTAAAAAGACCGCCTCATCCTCCTGCACCCAGAGGGTTGTATCGAAAAAGTATTCCTTATTCTTTCCCAGCGTCATCCGCTCGGTGAAGTTCTCTGCACTGCCCAGAATGCAGACGGTGATCATCCGATCGGGCATATAACCGAAGGGATCGTCCGTCACCTCCACCTTATAGAAGGTGCTTTTTTCCATCTCCGCATCATAAAAGCTGATCATTTTTTTCTCTGCGGAAACGGAATGAATCTTCCCCGCGAAGAAAAAGTGACCCGACTCCAGCGATGCGGCAGTTTTTTCGAAAAGCGCATCCATCGGCTTACTGCCGCCCACATCTTGACTGCAGGCAGAAAGCAGCAGCAGAATCGCCAGCAACAACGCTGATATTTTACGCATCATTCTCCGCATCCTCCCCATAGAGTGCCATCATCTGGCTATAGAACAGCTTTTGCCGCTCATAGAAATTAAACTCGTTGAAATACATACTGTAGGTCACGCCGGTGATCTCGGTATAATACTTCTTTTCGATCTGCTCCTTCAGGACGGCGGGCAACTGATAGGTCGCCTCCAGATCCAGTGCCACGGGGCTGAGCGCAGTCTCGATCAACCCCCGATAGAACACGCCGGTCCGACGCTGCTCCGCTAATTTGGTATCGGTCAGCCGCGCCAGCTCCAAGGTCGTACCGTAGTCAGTACGCAGATATGCCCGTAGCATACGCGGGGCCCAGGCATCATCGGGATTATGGACCAAAAGTTCCATTGAAACGATATCAAAAACACTCAAGCCATCCGGCATATTCAAAGCAAAGGTGGAGGTGGTGCCCAGCTCAAAATCATCCTTACCCAAGGTATCCAGCGGATAATCCTTATAGTAGCCGCCCGCCGCATCGGAATAAAACCGTACCCGAAGAGACATCGTCCCGTTATAGTTCAAAAGGTCAAATTCCGAAAGCTCCATATCGCCCATTTGGGTTTGCAGGATGGCGTTTTGATTTTCCAGATTCAGGGTCTCCACATCCAGATACAACACATCCCCCTCCGAAAGCCCCAACGCCTCCAAAGTCTCCTGCTTGAGCTTACTGTCGTGGACCGTGGCATAATTATTTTTACAAATACTCAAAGCATAGGGATAAAGCTCCCTGACCTGCATATAATGGGAATTCTCCTCCATCAAGGGCTGCAGGGTACAGGACTGCTGATCCTTGGAGAACACGAAGGTCTCCTGCCAATCGTCCTCCGCCAGCAGCACCCGCTTCCCGCCCAGCAGGAAGGAGATCTGCGCCCAGCGGCAATGCCAGCTGCCGTATTCCCCCTCTGCGTCCGGCAGGAGGGTCAGTTTAAATTCAGTAATGTCAAAAACAGAGATGATGCTCGGCAAAATCAACGTAAACTGATCGGTATTTCCGCTTTCAAAATTATCAATATTACGGTTTTGCAGGGTATATTCCATCGTGCTGCCGTTTTTCAGAGTCATCACCAGGTTGATATTGCCCTGATCCAGATCCACCTTTTGAGGATGCAGATTATCCCGCTGCTCGGTCTGCAGGGTCACCTGAATCCGATTGGAGGAACCGAAGCAATGAAGTGCCGCCAAAGTAGGATTATTCCGATCAAAGTCCGGATCGGAAAGCCGACGCACCAGCACCGCCTCATTGGCCAACCAGGAATCACTCATCGCAAAAGAGACAACCGTCAGCCCGCAGACCGCCGCCAGCAGACCCAACATACAATACAGCCGACGGGCATAGCTGCCCCGTACGCCCTTTTTGAACTGATCTCGCTGAAAAAAACGACGGAAGCGGCGCATTCCCCAGCGCAGATTGACTGAGATTGCCTTCCCCAAGCGTCCTCGTCTCATTAATTTTTTCAGTCGTCCTAAAAATTTCAAATATTCAGGCTCCTTTTAATTCATTAAATTATATATTAGCATAAATTTATGAAAAAATATAGATTCTTTGTGATCTTTTTTAATTTTTTTCGAATATTTCGCCTTTCGGACGGAAAAACTATCCACATCGACAATAAAGGAGATGAGCATATGAATAAAATCGCATTAGTTCTTGCCATTATCGGCTGCCTCAACTGGGGCTTGGTCGGTCTTTTCCGATTCGACCTTGTGGGCTGGATCTTCGGCGGTATGGATTCCATTATCAGCAGAATTATATTCGTAGTCGTCGCGCTGGCGGGAATCTGGCTGATCAATCTTTTGTTCAAGCCGCTGGACTTTGATCGCCGAGGCGAAGAATAACGCTGAGGCTGTCAAAAAAAGTCTTCGACCGTAAAATCAAAAGCGGTTGAAGCTAATTAATAACGCTTGATATAGGGAAAGAGAATTACTCTTTCCCTATATTCTTTTATAAAGATCGCTTTTATTTTTTATTAAAATGCAACATTTTCCGCCTCTGTATCGTAATGCTTAATAAAGGAGGGGAAGCGGATGAAAATGACTGTTTACGGCGCAGCGCATTTTACGGTGGATCTTTGCTGCGCTCTGCTGCTTTTCCGCCACTTCCCCGGCAGCGAGAACTGGGCAATGGCGATGCTGCTTTATAATTTCTGTGCCTTTGCGTTGCAGCTCCCCTTCGGCATCTTGGCAGACCGGCTGGATCGCAACGGGATGGTCGCGGCGGCAGGGATGCTGCTGACCGCCTTTGCTTTTTCTTTTACCGACTCTATGCCGATAAGCATCATTATGGCGGGCTGCGGCAACGCCCTTTTCCATACCGGCGGTGGGATCGAGATCCTCAACCGCAGTGTTCATCGGGCGTTCCGACTGGGTGGCTTTGTTGCTCCCGGGGCACTGGGTCTCTTTTTGGGAACCCGCCTTGGGCAGACCGATTTTTTCCTCTTTCCCTTTCCGCTTTTACTGGTGGTCTTCGGACTGCTGCTCCTTTGGTATGAGCGTAAGCCGTCCGGCAATTCACCACCGATGCTGACACGCCTGCCACCCGAAATCTGGGCGCTTTTCGGGGTAGTGGTGCTCCGCTCTTACTTAGGCTTTTGCATAAAATTCCCTTGGAACAATTCCTTTTATACCGCTCTTACGATTGCCATTGTGACGATGCTGGGCAAGGTGGCGGGCGGATTTTTACTGGATCACTTCGGCTATCTGCCCGCTGCGTTCTTTTCTCTGCTCCCGGCGGCCTGCTGTCTTTTACGGCCGGACCGGATGGGGACGGGGCTTTTGGGATTATTCTTCTTTCAGATGACTATGCCGGTCACCCTTTGGGCGGCGGCGCGGTGCTGCCCCGGTGCCAAAGGCTTTTCCTTCGGGCTGCTGACCTTTGCCCTCTTTCTCGGCTTTCTCCCCATTCTTTTGGGCTGGAGCTTGCCGACTGACGGCTTTTTCCCGGCGAGCGGTACTCTTTTAAGCCTGCTGCTCCTTTTTCTCGGCAGGAGGTGCGCCCAATGACATTACTATTATCGATGGGAATCTCACTTTTGGCGACCCTTGCTCTGGAGCTTTTCTTCGCGCTCCTCACCAAAAAGCGGGGATGGGGGCTGGCGATCGTGGCGGCGGTCAATCTGCTGACCAATCCCGCCCTGGTTCTAACCTGGCAGCTTACCGCCAAGGCACCGTTACTCTTCTTCAGTATGGAAC
>JAZQAQ010000030.1:0-5709 GCA_045545255.1 Eubacteriales bacterium
AGTTTGCGCTGATTGCGGTGCGGAATGCAAAGTTCCCTTCAAGCCCACCGATGATCGTCCTGTTTATTGCAGTGACTGCTTCGCCAAGAGAAAAGAAGCTGAATAATTTATATATAATTATTCAGGGCACGCCTTAAGGGCGGTGTGCCATAGCGATAATCCGCTTTAAAATCGCCCTTTTTGCGCCAATACTGCATTAAAAGACCACGGTACGCGACAGCGTTACCGTGGTCTTTCGTTTTGTCTGGCACAAAAACGCCTGATTTTTAAGTGCTTCGCAGTTTTGCCGCCGTAGATTTTTTCTTGCAAGGATGGCTTGAAACCGCAGGGATACTGCCGTATTTCAAGGTTGAAACCCTTCTTGCAGGGAAAAAGATCAAGGCAAAACCGGGTTTTCGCTATGGCATACCGCCCCAGAGCGTGCCCTTTTTTCTTTTATTCAAAGACCTCTTCGATCAGCCGCAAGGACTCTGCCGGAGAATAGACCCAGCGGTCCATCCAATCCCCTTTGAAAAAGTAAGTAAAGGGAGTCGGCTTGGTAATGGGATCGCCGATATCTACGATCGCCAGCTTCACCTTCATCTTTTCGGGCAGGATGCTTTTGATATAGACCCCCACATACCGATCCACCTCGGCATACTCCGTCAATTCCGCAAGTCCCGCAAGGTTCGGTGCCAGTTCCACAAACACCCCGTAGTTTTCTACGCTGCGGATGATCCCGCCTACGGTCTGCCCCGCCTCAAACTGACGGACATTTTCCTCCCAAGTACCCAAAAGTTCTTTATGAGAGAGCAAAAAGCGTCCGTTTTCGCGATCCACCTGCAGAACCACCGCGCGAACATTCATTCCGCAAACAAAGCGGTGATCGGGATGGCGAATACGGGAGACGGAGATTCGATCGATCGGGATCATCGATATGATCCCGCATCCCAGATCCACAAAGGCGCCGAACTGCTCCAGATGCGTCACTCTGGCATCCACCACCATACCCGGTTGCAGAGTATCCAGCAGATGAGCAAGGCAACGCTCCTGCGCTTCACGCCTTGAGAGCACTGCCATACGCCGATTACCGACGAGCATAAAATCTTTCACAACAAAGCTGACCATCTTATTGACGCGGGTGATGATCGCCACATCCTTGACCGTCCCCTCCCGAATCCCCATTGCCGCTTCTTCCCGAGGGATATAGCCGGTCATAGAGCCAAGCTCTACATATAGATTATGTCCACTGTCGCAAAGGGTACAGCGTGCTTGCAAAATCACGCCCTCTTCCTTTGCGCGTCGCAATCCCTGCTCCGTTTCCAGATACTGCCATTCCTCGGCGCGCTCTGATCCTTCCGGACGGTATGCTTCCTTGATCATTTTATTCCATTCCTTTCAAACCGTTCTTGGTTAAATGTATATGAAACAGCAGAAAAATCTATAACTTATTTTGATAAAGTCACAATTGAAAACCATATCATTTATTGGTATAATATAAAAGGAAAAATTTCGTTTTCAAGGAGTGGTCAAGGATGGATGTACGACTTTCGGATATTCTTATTATGAAAAAGCAGCATCCCTGCGGCTGCAATCGCTTTGAAGTCCTCCGAATCGGAATGGATTTTAAGATCCGCTGCTGCCAATGCGGGCACGAGATTATGGCACCCCGAAAGAATATCGAAAAAAACATCAAAAGAATTGAGCGTGAATCCGATGATCAATAAATTAAAGCTCATTGAAGAGCGATACGAAGAAATTAATAATCAGCTTTCCGACCCCGGTGTAGTGAGTGATCAAGCGCGCTATACCGCTCTGATGAAGGAGTATAAGCAGCTTACCCCCGTGGTGGAAAAGTATCGGGAATACAAAGCACTGGAGACCAATTTCACCGAAGCGGAAGCGGTACTCAAGGATACCTCCGACCCCGAATTGCGGGAATTGGCAGAGATGGAATACAAAGATAGCAAAGCAGGAATGGAAGCTTGCACGGAAAAACTGAAGATCCTGCTCCTCCCCCGCGACGAGCGCGATGATAAAAACGTTATCATTGAGATCCGCGGCGGTGCAGGCGGTGAAGAGGGAATGCTTTTTGCCGCCACCCTCTTCCGAATGTACACGATGCACGCCGATGCCAAGGGCTTTCGTTACGAGGTATTAAGTCTCAACGATACCGAGCTGGGCGGTATCAAGGAAATTGCCTTTTCCATCAGCGGTGAAGGGGCATTCTCCCGTTATAAATTTGAAAGCGGCGTACATCGGGTCCAGCGCGTACCCGAAACCGAAAGTGGCGGTCGAATCCATACCTCCACCGCAACGGTAGCCGTCCTGCCTGAAATGGAAGAAGTGGACTTTGAGATCAATCCTGCTGATCTGCAGATCGATACCTTCCGATCCAGCGGTGCAGGTGGTCAGCACGTCAACAAAACCGAAAGTGCCATCCGTATCACCCATCTGCCTACAGGTCTTGTTGTAGAATGTCAGGACGAGCGCAGTCAGCATAAGAACAAAGAGCGTGCACTGAAGATCCTCCGTTCCCGCCTTGCAGATATCGAGCGGGAAAAGCAGGAGGCTGCAGTTGCCAGCGAACGCAAAAATCAAGTAGGTACGGGCGATCGCAGTGAACGGATCCGCACCTATAATTTCCCGCAGGGACGGGTGACCGATCATCGGATCGGTCTGACCCTTTATAAACTGGAGCAGGTGCTCAACGGCGATCTGGATGAGATCATCGATGCACTGGTCACCAGCGACCAAGCGGAAAAACTGAAAGGTACACAAGATTGATGGAAACTAAAATATATACCGCAACCGAGCCGGAACTGGCAGAGTGCGGTGCGCTGCTTCGCTCCGGGGAGCTGGTCTGCTTCCCCACCGAGACGGTCTACGGGCTGGGTGCCAATGCTTTAGACCCGGAGGCGGTAGCGCGAATTTTTCAAGTTAAAAACCGACCGGCGAATAATCCGCTGATCGCCCATATTGACGATTGGACGATGCTGGATCAGGTGGTCAAAAGCATCCCCGACGAAATGCGGGAGCTTGCGGAGCAGTTTTGGCCCGGTCCCCTGACGATGGTACTGCCCCGAGGCGCAAACATTCCGAGCATCGTATCAGCAGGCTTGCAGACAGTGGCGGTACGCTGTCCCGATCATCCCGTTGCCCGCGCGCTGATCCGTCAAGCGGGGGTTCCCGTCGTGGCGCCAAGTGCCAATCTTTCCGGTCGTCCCTCCCCCACCTGCCTTGCCCATTGCAAGGAGGATCTCTTAGGCAAGGTTGCCGCCATCATCGACGGCGGGCGTTGCACCATCGGTCTGGAAAGTACGGTCATCGCCCCTATGGGCGGACGGAAGGTAAAGCTTCTGCGCCCCGGCGGTATCACCATTCCTATGCTGAATGAAGCAGGCTTTGAGGTGGAGCTTGACCCCGCCATCCTCGCGCCCGTCAAAGAGGGGCAAAAGGTTTCCTCACCCGGGATGCTGCACCGCCATTATGCGCCCAAAGCACCGATGGCTATCGTAACCGGAGAGGCAGAGGCTGTATGCACCGCTATTGCGAAAAAGCAAGCCGATGAGGTCTGGGTGCTTGCTTTTGACGAATACAAAGACCGTTTTACTAACGCATTATCCTTTGGATCGGAAAAGGATCCTCTCTCTCAATCCAACGCCCTTTTTGAGGCTCTGCGCAATTTTGACACGCTTCCCTGCAAGCAGATCTACGCAATGTATCCCTCCGAAGAAGGGATGGGACTTGCGGTCTGCAATCGGCTGCTGCGGGCAGCATCTTTTCATACCATTCCTGCTGAAAGGCTGTGATTTTTAATGATTCTGGGATTGACCGGCTTCAGCGGTGCGGGAAAAAGCACCGTTGCCGCCATCTTCAAGGAGCACGGTTTTTATCATTTAGACTGTGATCAACTGGTTCACGACGAGGTGTACCACGATCCTGCCGTCCTCTCGGCCATTGCCGAGGTTTTCGGTGCAGATTTGATCCAAGAAGGAGTCCTTGACCGTCCTGCCCTGCGGCAACGCACAATGGGCAATCCTGACGCTTTAAAGAAGCTTAACGATACGGTGATGCCCTTTATTTTAGACCACATTCAGCGAACGCTGGATGCCCATAGTGAGGAGTCTGTCATTTTGGATGCCCCTTTACTTTTCGAAAGCGGACTGCATCATAAATGCGACAAAGTCCTCTCGGTCATTTCCGATCCTGCCAACGCGCTCCTGCGAATTATGGATCGGGACGGATTATCAAAGACGGACGCCGAAAAGCGGTTATCCAGCCAGCATCCCGCAAGCTACTACACAGAAAAAAGCGATTATATCTTAATCAATAACGAAGGGATCCAAGCGCTGACCACGCAAGCGCTGGAATTATTGCATAAAATCAATGATCAAGCATTATAAAAGACTTGGGATCTGTCTTGGCATTCTGCTATTGTCAGCAATTGCCGTTTATTTTCTCCGCCCGCATCTCTTCTTACGGATAGACTATCAGCCGATAATCAATCGTTATGCCAAAGAGTACGACTTGGAGCCTGCTTTGGTTTGCGCGGTCATCAAAACCGAGAGCAACTTTGATCCTGATGCGAAATCCGATAAGGATGCCCACGGGTTGATGCAGATCACCGAGCCCACGTTAAATTGGGCGATCTTCCGCGAAAATCAAAACGCTGACTACACGGTAAAGGATCTTTATGACCCCGATACCAACATCAAATACGGGTGCTTGATCCTCTCTCTTCTCATCAATGAATTTGAGGATCGGGATACTGCTCTGGCGGCGTATAACGCAGGACGCGGCAACACCATCAAATGGCTGAAGGATCGCCGTTATTCCGATGACGGGATCCATATCAAAGACACTCCCTATCAGGAAACGGATGAATATATCAAGAGAGTAAATAAATACTATCTGCAATATCAAGAAAAGTTAGGAGAATCCCAATGAGCCTATTCTATGAAACCAAAAACATCTTTGAATGCAAGGAAGAGCTTCCTGCCATCTTCAAAGCAGCAGAGGGTTATATGGACTTTATGACCCGTTGCAAGACCGAGCGGACTTGCGTTGCATACTTCCAAAAAAGAGCAGAGGAGCAAGGATTTAAGCCTCTGGAGCAAGGAGCTGCACTGAAGAGCGGCGATAAGTTTTATATCGTCAACCGCGGACGGAGCATCTACCTTGGCATTATGGGCAAAAAACCTGCAAGCGAGGGCATTCACATTGCCGCAGCGCATATCGACTCGCCCCGCATTGATCTCAAGCCCTGTCCACTTTATGAATCCGAGGGGCTTGCGCTTTTAAAGACCCATTATTACGGCGGTATCAAAAAGTACCAATGGACTACCATTCCTCTGGCACTGGAAGGTGTTGTTGTACTCCCGGACGGCACAACCGTCGATCTTTCCGGAAATGATTATACCTTTACCATCTCCGAGCTTTTGATCCATCTCTCCCACGAACAGATGGAAAAGAGTGCGTCCAAGGTGATTGAGGGCGAAAATCTGCGGGTTATTGCAGGCTCCATTCCCGATATGACGGCAGATAAAGAAAAGGTCAAAGCCGCCGTCCTTAAAATCCTCAACGAAAAATACGGAATGGCAGAAAAAGACTTCATCTCTGCCGAGTTGACCTTGGTTCCCAAATTCGACCCCGCAGAGCTGGGCTTCGATAAAAGCTTGATCGGTGCATACGGACACGATGACCGCATCTGTGCCTACACCGCCTTTG
>JAZQAQ010000031.1:0-6358 GCA_045545255.1 Eubacteriales bacterium
TACCCCAATTCATTTGGGGTAAGCCACGCTCAAGACTCATCCTTTTCCCCAATTCATTTGGGGTAAACCACATTCAAGGCTTATCTTTTCCCCAATTCATTTGGGGTAAAGCTCAATTAAAGTTCAACTTAATCCCGGTTCATTTTGGTTTCTTCTCTCCAAGCGAGGACGGAAAAAGAGCCAAAAGAGCCGTCTCTTTTAATAAGCGAGATATTTTTGAGGTGTTTTTTCTTTTCTCCAACCGAAGACGTATGTTGATACACCGAGGGCGGAAAAAGGAAAAAGAGCCAAAAAGATCCGCTTATTTTCCTACACAAAATCTGCTGAAGATCTGCTCTATCATTTGATCCGTTACCGTTTGCCCGGTTACCTCGCCCACAGCGGCGGCGGCTTCGGTGATGTCGAGGGATGCCATATCGGGGGTGAAGCCCTGCTCCAGACCTTCAATGGCGCGACGGATATAACGCTGACCTGCCAGCAGGCGTTGGGTCTGTTGCACCGAGGTGATCAAGCCTTGGGCTTCGGTATCCTCGGTGGAAAACTGCGCTCGTACCCATTGATCCAGAGTGTCGCAACCGGTGCCATTTTGGGCAGAAAGTTCTACGCAATGTATAAATTTACTTTTAATATACTCTTTGTTTGTTAATTGAGGCAGATCTGCCTTATTGATGATTGCCAAATTACGGGGATTGCCAAATTCCTCTGCGAGGGCTTGATCCTCCTCGGTAAGGGGACGGGAACCGTCAAAGACGGCAAAGACCACCGACGCTTCTTCGGCTCTTTGGCGGGCGATGGTAATGCCCTGCTGCTCGATGGGGTCGGCAGTTTCACGGATGCCTGCGGTATCGGCTATATGACATTTCAGATCACCAAGGCGGCAACCTTCGGTGACGGTATCACGGGTGGTGCCGGGGATGGAGGAGACGATACTGCGGTCATAGCCCAAAAGCTGATTCATCAGGGTGCTTTTACCCACGTTGGGCGCACCGACGATGGCAATATTCAAGCCCTCGCGGATCAGTTGACCGCGGCGGGTGCCTTCCAGCAGTTGGGTGAGGGCGGCGTCTAAAAGATGCAGCTCTGCAAGGAGATCCTCCTCGGGGGCGTCCACCTCCTCGGGGAAGTCCACATAAGCCAAAAGCGCGGTATTCAGCTCCACCAATTTTTCGTAAATCTCGGTAATTTTACGGGAGAGATGACCCGTCATCTGGGAGAGTGCATTTTTCTGCTCCGCACGGGAGGAAGACTCAATAAGATCGATGACTGCTTGGGCTTTGATGAGATCCAGCTTGCCGTTCAAAAAGGCACGCTTGGAAAATTCGCCCGGCTCTGCCAGACGGCAGCCCTGCTTAAGCAGCAGCTCGATGACGCTCTGCAGGACGTAAAGACCGCCGTGGCAGCAGATCTCTGCCGTATCCTCGCCGGTATAGGAATGGGGGGCTTTATAGACGGTGACCACCGCCTCGTCATAGACCTCGCCCTCAAACTCAATGCGGCGGAGAGCGGTCTTACCGACCTGGTCTACAGGTTTATTCAGCACCGATTCCAGGATGGATACGGCATCCTCACCGCTGATTCGTATGATTCCCAACGCCGCCGTAGCGGGGGCGGTGGAGATAGCACAAATGGTATCGCTCATTTTTTACCTCTTAAAGTAATCCAAACCCGTTTAAAGGGCGGATCGTTCGCATTTGATTAAAAATTATTCTTGCGGTCCTCTCTTCATCCGCACGACAATAAAGAGTAGCAGCAGGGATACTACCCCCAAAGCCGCGCCCACCATAAAAGAAAAGTGGTAAGACCCTTTAATATCGTAAAGCAGATTGGTGAAATACTCTCCCAAAAAGGAGGTGACGGCGATAATAGAGAGGAGGATCCCCGTATATTGAGGCTGCGCCCGATAACCGAAAAGATCGGTTGCCAAAAGGGGTGTCGCCAGAGTGGTGAGGGGGAGGCTGCCGGTATAGAGAATGACCGCAATAAGGATCAAAATATAGTTGGAAGTTACCCCTAAAAGGACCAGTCCCGCGATCCCGCAAACCACGCAAAGGGCGAATACCGTCCGTCCGCTCAAATGGTCGTTGAGATAGCCGGTCATAATTTTTACGACGGTGAGAAAGAGCATCATCATACTCTGAATACCGCTGGCTTGCGCCGCCGTATAGCCGCAGTCCACAATAAAGGGACGAACCACCGTAAACGCCGTATAAGCGGAAATCGTTGCCAAAGCGATGCAGAGGATCATCACATAAAATGCGGGGATCTTCCATAATTCCTTCATTGATAATCCTGCAAAGCCCACCTTTTGATTGGTGGGGCGTCTGCCGGTGACCTTTTCGCCGTCGCCCAAGGGCAAAAGACCCATATCGTGCGGCTTATTACGCACAAATGCCAAAACCAGCACCGCGCCCACACCCAAGCAAACGGCACACGTCCAATAAGAGGCACGGAAACCGGATGCTTCGATGGCAGCTGTCTGGATCATACACATCACACCCGCACCGATGCCGGAGGCGGCGGTAATGAGCCCGAGAATGGTCCCGCTATGACGGTGAAACCAGACCCTTGCAATGTAGACGGCGGCGGTGGTGGAGCTGAGTCCGGAGGCGACGCCCAAAAGACCGTTGCCCAAGGAGAGCATAAAGGTATTTTCCACCATCGCCAGCACCCCATAGCCTACAGAGCAAAGAATCATTCCCATCCCTGCGCAGAGACGGACGCCGTAGCGGGAGATGAGAAAGCCGGAGAGGAAGGTGCTGATCATACTTACAATGGTACGGGTGCTGCCTGCCATCGTAAATTCGCCACGGGAGATCTCCAGATATTCCGAAACGGGAGCGATATGAAGACTAACAAGGTTATTGCCTGCGCCACCATAGATAAAGACCATCAGGAACATCACACCCGCCACGATCCAATGGTAATGTTTATGTAAATATGCCGCCAATCTCTTCATATTTTTACTCCTTATATAATCTATAATTCATTATAAGGAAAAATAAGAAAATTGCAAGGAAAAGGGAGAATAAAATAAATAATAAAGTATAAAGAAAAAAGAATAAAAAAGGAAGAAATCCACCCAATGGGTGGATTTCAACCAATTCTATTATTTATTATTTCTTCTTTTTGTTGGTCTGCGCCTTTTTCAGCCGTTGTGCCGATTACTTTTTATAACTAACTACAACCCGACGCTTGGGCTCACTGCCAACAGAAAAGGTGGTGATATTCTCGCGACCGGTGAGGGCTGCGTGGATGATGCGGCGCTCATAGGGGCTCATCGGCTCCATTGTGATGTTTCTCTTATACTTCAGTGCCTTTTCCGCATTCTTCTCTGCCAGATTCTGGAGAGTACGGATCCGCTTTGCACGATAGTTCTCGGTATCAATGGTGATGCGGAGCTTATCGCCGCTGCGACCCTTATTGATAACCAGACCGCAGAGGTACTGCGCAGCGTCCAGCGTCTCACCGCGGCGTCCGATCAGCACGCCCATCTTGGCTCCGCTGACCTCGGCGTAGTAATGATCCTCTTCGCCCAGCTCTACCTTAACGGCACTGTCTTCCTCTGCGCCGATATGAACCAAAAGACCGCTGATAAACTCAATGATCTTCTTGGAATTTTCGTCGTCTACGGGCTTTTTCTCCACCTGGGGCTCCAGCTCCACGGGAGCGTGCTTCTTGGCGGGCTTTTTCTCGGTTTTCTTTTCGCTCTTTTCGGCTTTCTCGGACTTTTTGCCCTTACCGCCGGAGAGCTTTTCCGGCTCCCAAGCGGGGATTTTTACTTCCTTCTTGGGGGCTTCCTTTTTAGGCTTCTCTGCCGGAACCTCCTCATCGGCACACTCGATCTCCACCTTGATCTTGGCGGGGGTTGCACCGATGCCGAAGATCCCCTTGGTAGGATATTCTTCTACTGTATAGCTGAGCAGGTCTTTATCCTCATTCAGCTCAAGTGCTGCAGTTTCCACTGCAGCTTCGATGGTTTTTCCTTCAAAAAACAGTTCTTTCATTGCCATTATTTATTCACCTTATTTCTTTTTCTTGGAAGCAGCGATGGCAGCAGCCTTTTTAGCGGCAGCGGCGCTACGCTTTGCCTTCTCACGGTCCTTTTCCTGCTGCATCTTGGCCTCTACCTCTGCCAGCACCTTTTTGGGGTCATACATCTTATGCAGGATATAGGTCTGGGCGATGCTGAGTATGTTGGTAATGATCCAGTACCAGCCCAATGCACAGTTGAGGGAATAGCAGAAAAATACGGAGATGATGGGCATCATATAGGTCATCATCTTGGTATTGCCTGCGGCGGCAGGATCCTGAGTCATTGCATTCAGCTTCTGACTGAACCAGGAGGTAATAAAGCCGGTCACACCCGCCAAAACGGGGATGAGGATCATCCAGCTGAAGAAATCCTCGCTGGGGGTGCCGGCAAAGCTGAACATCCCAAAGAAGGTATCACCGGGGATGTTGATCTCGCCTGCCTTGGTAGCGGCATTATAGATCTGCAGCTCATAATCGCTGATGGCAGTCACATTCGCAGTACCGGCAGTGATCTCCTTGACCACCTTGGTTACTGCCTCGGGCAAGCCCTGCAGCTTCAGTGCGAGCTGATAGACGGAATCTGCCGCTTTGGCGGTAAAAAGCTGATTAAAATGAACATAGGTCAGGGGATGACGAACAATATTATAGATCAACAAAATCAACGGCAGCTGGATCAAAAGGGGCAAGCAGCTGCTCATGGGGTTATAGCCCTCACGCTGATAGAGCTTTTGCAGCTCCATGTTGTATTTTTCTTTGTTATTGCCGTATTTCTTTGCCAACGCCTCCTGATAGGGGCGCAGCCGAACCATATTCAGCTGAGTCTTCTGCTGCTTCATTGAGAGCGGGAAGATGATCAGCTTTGTGATCACCGCGTAGGCGATCAGAGCCAGGGCGTAATTTTTCAGAAGTCCCATACATTGCTGCATAATCCAAGCAAACGGAACGATCAGATAACTCCATAAACTCATTATTTTTTTCTCCTTTTAAACAAGTGTTCCACCTCGGGAACGGGGTCATAGCCACCCATCGACCAGGGATTACAGCGCAATACACGCCATAAAGCCAGCCCTCCGCCGATCAATATGCCGAAGCGCAAAATCGCCGTGCAGGCGTAAGCGGAGCAGGTAGGATAGAATTTGCAGCGGGCGGGGATATGCGGGGAGATCCATTTTTGATAAAAACGGATCGGTAAAATAAAGAGGCTGCGGATTCCTTTCAGGATGCTCAAGCCGAAAAGGTCTCCTTAATGATGCGGGCGATATCGGTGCTTTTGCAGGTAAGACTTTTGCTGCGGGCCACGATAATAATATCATACCCCGCGGGCAGCAATTCTATATTCTGCCGCACCCCCTCACGGATAATTCTGCGGATCCGGTTTCGCTGGGGGGAGTTGCCCAATTTCTTACTGACGGTAATTCCGAGACGGATCTTTCCAATCCGATTTTTCCGCCAATAGACAACGATCTCCCTGCTGACCGCAGATTTGCCCTGATGATATGCTCTTTTGAAATTTACGTTTTCCTTTACGCTCTCTATTTTCATATCCATCCCAAGAGATTATTCAATAAAAAAGGCCACATCACTGTGGCCTTTATATTAGTGAGATAATCTGACTCTGCCTTTTGCTCTTCTTCTGGCTAAAACCTTACGACCGTTAGCAGTCTGCATTCTCTTTCTGAAGCCGTGAACCTTGCTTCTCTGTCTTTTTTTAGGCTGATAAGTCCGAAGCATTTTCTTTCCTCCTTTACTTTAAGGATCTCTTAACATTTTTTGAGCGTACTACATTATATAATAGGTCAACATAATTTGTCAACCAAAATTTTTAAAAATTCAAGCTTTCGCGGATAAATTCGGTCAATTCTTCAATTTTTACACGCTTTTGCTCCATTGTATCGCGGAAACGGATGGTGACGCAGCCGTCCTCTTCACTCTCGAAGTCATAGCAGATGGAGAAGGGAGTACCGATCTCATCCTGACGGCGATAACGCTTACCGATAGAGCCTGCATCATCGAATTCCACATTAAATTCCTTGCAAAGGACGTTGTATACCTTCTCCTGAGCAGCTGCAGAGAGCTTTTTGGAGAGGGGCAGGATGGCAGCCTTGACCGGTGCAAGAGCGGGATGGAGACGGAGGACGACACGGGTATCGTTCTTTTCCGCATCCAAAACTTCCTCGTCGTATGCCTCGCAGAGGAATGCCAGAGCCACACGGTCGGCACCCAGAGAGGGCTCTACAACATAGGGAATATAATGCTCGTTGGTCTCGGGATCGAAGTATTCCAGACTCTTACCGCTGGCTTCCTGATGGCGACCCAGATCATAGTT
>JAZQAQ010000032.1:0-2906 GCA_045545255.1 Eubacteriales bacterium
TAAAAAAGGGGATTACGAAAGCTTTACATCTTTTGATTTTAATGCCGGAAATTTCACGAAATGCTATGAAATAATATTTTGAAAATATGGTACAAGGGCGATTATCTTTACGGGATATCGCCCTTGTACCATTTATTTTTGTTTTTATTGAAATTTTATTGGTATTATGATACTCTTATATTATGAAAGCATATAGGAGGGGATACGATGAAAAAGGTTGAGCTTCAAGCAAAATTCAGCCAATTTTATAACCAACCCTATTCCAAGGCGATGTCGTATTGCATGGCGAGGACGGGTGATTTTATCAATTGCGAAGATTTGCTTTCCGATGCCTACTATGCAGTCTATAAGCGTTTTTTGAATAAAAAAGACCCGATTGACGATCCGGAACATTATCTTTTGACTGTTCTGAAGAATAGAATATCCAAGTATTGGAAAAAACATTCCAAGGAGCTGCAGATCAAGATCCCAATTGAGGAAGCGGAGCAACTGGATGTTTTGCTTGAGACGGAATTTGATATTACGGAAGAAAAAGCAGTCAAGCAGATGCTGATTCAGGATATTTTGGAGTTTGTCTCCGGGCAACCTCCTTTGATGCGTCGTGCTTTTACAATTCATTTCTACCTTGGAAAATCCATCGAGGAGACCGCGGCAGATCTGAAGCTTCCTGTATCTACTGCGCGTAATTACATCTATCGTTTACTGAAAAAGATACGAGAAGAATTTTTGGAAGATTACGAATAAAAAGGAGGGGTGACTGATGAAATTTAAAGATCTCTTTCATATTAATCGATCCGAAATGTTGCCTGCGGCAGAGCGAGTGCATAAGCGTGTATTAAAGCGGCGTGCGAGAATCCTGCAGTTTACGGCGGCAGGGATCTCCGCCTGCGCAGTGGCAGTGATTGCGATTGTGGCAGTATTGACCTTTATGGGCAGAGGGGTCACCGAGCAGCAACCGGTGGTGACCGGCGCAGTCAATATTATTGAATCGGTAGTTGCGGACGATAAAAGCGGCCTTGGAATGAAGCTGGGTTCTGCTTTGCAGATCAAGACCAAGGAAGATGTGGATATCAAAGATTTGGGTGCCCGTCTTGCGGTGGCACCGAAGGCTGAATTTAAGCTTCGAAAGACCGGTGACTGTGTATATGAGCTTAAATTCAATGATAAATTACAGGAGAATTCTCTTTATAACCTGCAAGCGATGTATAACGGAAAAGTTGTGTATCGCTGGGCATTTCAGACGGAATCGACTTTTAACGTTACCTCTGCGATTCCCGAAAATGAAAACCACGTTAATACCGATGCGGCGATTGAAGTGACCTTCTCCCACGCGGACGTGACCGGTTTTGAAGAGGCTTTTCAAATCACCCCTGCAGTGAAAGGTACGTTTGAGCATTACGGACGGACTTGGGCGTTTGTACCGAGTGCGCCTATGGAATCTCGTACCCTTTATACCGTCACGGTTAAAAAGAATGTGAAGGGTCCCGATGGCGTTGAATTGAATGAGGACTATCGCTTCTCCTTTACCACGATGCCGAAGGATTCTTATGCCTATCTGATCTATCAGCAAAATGAGGCGGCAGATACTTTTCTTGCGGACGAGAGCCCCATTGCTGCCATCTGCTATAATCAGGCTGATATGTCTAATGCGAACGTGAATGTCTATCGTTTTGCGGATAGTGCTGCATATATCGCGGCATATAAAGAATATGTGCGTAACGGTGAGGTTTCACCCGAGATTATGACACTGGCAGGGGAGGCGCATCTGCAGTTTAATACCACTCCTGCTTTGACGACGGATTATAACGATTATTATGAACGTGCAGCGTTTATCAATTATCCCGATCCGTTGCCGCTGGGCTATTATTTTGCCGAGATTCAAGTGGGCGGATATAAGCTTTATCAGCTTCTTGAAAGTACGACGCTTTCTGTGTATACCATAACCACAAACGGAGATTATACCGTCTGGGTCAATGATACAAAAAGCGGTGAGCCTGTCTCCGGAGCAAAAGTTACTTTAGATGGCTTTAAAGACGGAAAGACCAACGGCTTGGGCGTTGTTACCTTTAAGGGTGCCAAGGAAGAGGCAGATCAACGCTTCCTGACTGTGGAGAATGGAGATTATCCGTATGTTGTGGCTTTGGATGGCAGCGGTGTTGACGGAGATGTAACGCAGCAGAATCGCTATTATTCTTATGTTGCGACCGGAAGCAAATTGTATCGAGCAACAGATACTGTGGGGATTTTTGGTGTGATTTTGCCGCGTAAGAGCGAGGCCGGCATTCCTTCGGAAGTGACCCTAAAGTGTGAGTCTATTGGTGCGGAAATGAAGGCGGATGTCTCTAAAAACGGAACGTTTACCGCCAATTTGCCGCTTAACAATACTGCCGCAACTTACGGAAGTATCGATCTTCTTTTGGATGGAACTTGGCTTTCATCTACCTATTTCGATGTGGCGGATTATGAGCTGCCTGTTTATCAGGTGAGCGTCAGCACCGACCGTCTGGCTTATATGGCAGGAGAGGAGATTCGTTTTACTGCGCAGGCGACCTATATGGATGGGACTCCTGCTACAGGTCTGCATCTCTCTGCTGATAATGCAGAGCTGGAAGGCTATACCGATGAAAACGGATGCGTAGTCGGTACGATCATTGCGGAGCAATACGATGGAGCTTATTATTCCGACAGTAATGATCCGGAGATTCATTCTCTTGCGTTCTCTATTGATGACGGAACGGATGAATATTGCGGTGGCTATGCAAACTATCTTGTTTTCCCATGCGAGTACTATCTGCAGTGTGGATATGCCGATGGTAAACTGACGGCACAGGTCAATAAAATCGATCTGAATCTCGCAGAGCAGATGGAAAGTCGGATCGTAGCCATGTCGTTCTGTGGGCCAAGGA
>JAZQAQ010000033.1:0-2026 GCA_045545255.1 Eubacteriales bacterium
ATGGCGGCTTGCGCCGAGGCAACCCTCAAGGCAGGCGCAGATATGGGTATCTGCTTCGATACCGACTGCGACCGCTCTGCCATCGTGGATGCCAGCGGTATGGAGATCAATCGGAACCGTATGATCGCGATGATCGGTGCGCTGATGCTGCGTGAGCATCCCGGCTGTACCATCGTTACCGACTCTGTGACCTCCCGCGGGCTTGCAGCCTTCATTGAGGCGCGCGGCGGTGTCCATCATCGGTTTATGCGCGGCTATAAAAAGGTCATTGACGAGGCGGTTCGCTTGGAAAAGACCGGTGTCTGCGCCCCCCTTGCCATGGAGACCAGCGGTCACGGCCCATTGAAGGAGAATCATTATCTGGACGACGGCTCCTACCTCGCCGCACGGATGCTGGCAGAGCTGGCGACCCTCAAAAAGCAGGGCAAGACCCTCCTCTCCCTCATCGACGGTCTGGCAGAGCCTGCCGAGTCTCTGGAGCTGCGCGCAAATATCAAGGCAGAGGACTTCAAGGCATACGGCGCAAAGGTGCTGGAGGAGCTGGAGACTTACTGCAAGGAGCAGGGCTGGGAGATGGTCTCCCCCAACTATGAAGGTGTTCGTGTCAACTTCGGTAAGGAGCAGGGCGACGGCTGGTTCCTGGTGCGGATGTCTCTCCACGATCCTGTTATCCCCATCAATATCGAGAGCGATTCCGAGGGCGGTGCGCTGAAGATCGCCGACGGTCTTTATGCCTTCCTCCGTCGCTTTGAGGCACTGGAACTCCCCTCTTATCGGTGATTTTTTCTCGTTTTTCACGGAAAAAACCGTAAGAAACCCACGGATTTTTGTTAAATCCTAAAAAAATGACCGAAATTGAAAAAAACAGTTTACTAATTTGGGATTTATTGTTATAATGTAGGTTGATGGTCTGGTGAAACAGACGATCTATAAATTTTGTTTGAAAAATATATAAAAGGAGAAAGAAAAAGATGAGCAAAAAGTTTGTTTACCTTTTCAAAGAAGGCAACGCTACTATGCGTGAGCTGCTCGGCGGTAAGGGTGCAAACCTGGCTGAGATGACCGCTATCGGTCTTCCCGTTCCCCAGGGCTTCACTGTAACCACCGAGGCTTGTACTCAGTATTATGAGGACGGCCGCACCATCAACGATGCCATCAAGGCAGAGATCCTTGAGAACATCACCAAGATGGAAGAGATCACCGGCAAGAAGTTCGGTGATAAGGAGAACCCCCTCCTGGTTTCCGTCCGTTCCGGTGCCCGTGCTTCTATGCCCGGTATGATGGATACCATCCTGAATCTGGGTCTGAATGAAGAAGTTGTGGAGACTATGGCTACTATGTCCGGCAACGCTCGCTGGGCTTACGACTGCTATCGTCGTTTCATCCAGATGTACTCCGACGTCGTTATGGAAGTCGGCAAGAAGTACTTCGAGGAACTCATCGATGAGATGAAGGAAAAGAAGGGCGTTACTCAGGACGTTGAGCTGACCGCCGAGGATCTGAAGGTTCTGGCAGAGCAGTTCAAGGCCGAGTATAAGAACAAGATCGGTAAGGACTTCCCCTCCGATCCCGTTGAGCAGTTGATGGGCGCTGTGGAAGCAGTGTTCCGTTCTTGGGATAACCCCCGCGCCAACGTTTATCGTCGCGACAACGATATCCCCTACTCCTGGGGTACCGCTGTTAACGTACAGATGATGGCTTTCGGTAACAGGGGTGACGATTGCGGTACCGGTGTTGCCTTTACCCGTGACCCCGCCACCGGCGATAAGGGTCTGATGGGCGAGTTCCTGACCAATGCACAGGGCGAAGACGTGGTAGCCGGCGTGCGTACCCCGATGCCCATCGCAGAGATGGAAAATAAGTTCCCCGAGGCTTTCGCAGAGTTCAAGAAGGTCTGCGCAATTCTGCAGGACCATTACCGTGATATGCAGGATATGGAGTTCACCGTTGAGCACGGCAAGCTCTTTATGCTGCAGACCCGTAACGGTAAGAGAACCGCTAAGGCGGCTCTGAAGATCGCTTGCGA
>JAZQAQ010000034.1:0-1627 GCA_045545255.1 Eubacteriales bacterium
GTACGGCAGGCATCGTGCGGGCGTTTGTGGAAAACGGTCTTTTTAACGACGCTCTGCCCACCAAGCTTTACTATATGATCCAATGCTTCCGCTATGAGAAGCCCCAGAAAGGGCGTCTGCGGGAGTTCCATCAGTTCGGTATCGAGCTTTTCGGCGCACCCGATCCCATCGCGGATGCTACCATCATTTCCTTGCCCTATCGCCTCTTTAAAAAGGTGGGGCTGGACGGGATCTCGTTGGAATTAAATTCCATCGGCTGTAAGGAATGTCGCGGTAAGTACCGTGAGGCACTGATTTCCTATTTTGAAAAGGATCAGGATAAGCTTTGCCCCACCTGCCGCGAACGTCTGGAAAAGAATCCGATGCGGATTCTGGACTGTAAGAGTGATATTTGTAAGGGGATCGCCAAGGATGCCCCTGTTATCACGGATTTTCTCTGCGCGGATTGCGATGCACATTTTGCCGCTGTTAAGGAATATCTGGATACGATGGGCATTGAATATAAGGTCAATCCCCGTATCGTCCGCGGTCTGGACTATTATAACCGTACCGTCTTTGAGTTTGTCAGTGATCAGATCGGTGCCCAGGGGACTGTCTGCGGCGGCGGTCGGTACGACGGAATGACCGAGCAGTTCGGCGGTGCACCCCAGCCCGGTATCGGCTTTGCGATGGGTATGGAGCGGTTTATGCTGGTGCTGGAGCAGGCGGGAGTTACGTTGCCTGCCGAGCGAAGCTGCGATCTCTTCCTGATCCCCTTGGGAGACCGCGCCTGCAAAGAGGTGGTCAAGCTGGCGGGTGCTTTGATGGAGGACGGTGCCAAGGTGCAGTATGACCTGCTCCGTCGCTCAGTCAAGGCGCAGATGAAGTATGCCGATAAAATCGGCGCCGCCTGCACAGCCGTTGTGGGCGACAGTGAGTTGGAAGAAGGCTGTATCACCGTCAAGAATATGGCAGACGGCAGTCAGGAAAAAATCGCGCTCGGCGCGTTGAATAGCAAATGGTTGGAGGACTTTATCAAATGAGAAGAACAGATTATTGCGGCAACATCGTCCCCGAGCAGATCGGGCAGAAGGTAACGGTATGCGGCTGGGTTCAGCGTCAGCGCGATCTGGGCGGATTGATTTTTATCGACCTGAGAGATCGTACCGGTCTGGTGCAGCTGCAGTTTGACGAATCCGTCAATAAGGAAGCCTTTGATGTGGCATTTACCGTTCGCAGCGAGTTCGTGCTGGAGGTGACGGGTACCGTTGCCAAGCGCGGCGGCGCGGTTAACGAAAACCTCAAGACCGGTATGCTGGAGATTCTGGCAGATACCGTCAAGGTCTGGTCCAAGGCCAAGACCCCGCCCTTCGAGATTGTGGAAGGCAGCAATGTAAATGAAGAGCTGCGGCTGAAATACCGCTTTTTGGATCTGCGCCGTCCCGATCTGCAGGGTAATATCCTGATGCGTCACCGCATCACCAAGATCACCCGCGACTATTTTGATGAGAACGGCTTTATCGAGATCGAGACTCCTATGCTGATGAAGTCTACTCCCGAGGGTGCGCGGGACTACCTCGTCCCCAGCCGTATCCATCCCGGCAGTTTCTATGCGCTGCCCCAGTCTCCCCAGATCTATAAGCAGCTT
>JAZQAQ010000035.1:0-3386 GCA_045545255.1 Eubacteriales bacterium
GCCTCCGACTTTGAAGGCATTATGAACGGCACCACCAACTACATCCTTTCCAATATGACGGAAAACGGCATCTCCTTTGAGACCGCTCTTTCCGAAGCGCAGGCTTTGGGCTATGCGGAGGCAGATCCTTCCGCTGATATCGACGGTAAGGATATTATGCATAAGCTGCTGCTCTCTGCAAACGTGGCGTTCGGTGTTGCACTGAATCTGCAGGAGATTCCCGTCTATGGTATCCGCCATATCACCGATGAGGATATCGCCGTCTTTAAGGACCACGGACTGACCTGCAAGATCTTGGGTACTGCCCGTAAGGAAGGGGAGCAGGTGGCGGCGTACGTGCTGCCGATGCTGCTGCCCGCCCGGTCTTTGGTTGCTTCCGTCCCCACCAACTTCAACCTCATCACCTATGATACAGAGTATACCGGTCAGATGAGCTTCTACGGTCAGGGCGCAGGGCGCTATCCTACCGCAGGAAATGTGGTGCAGGATTGCCTGGATATGGTGGAAGGAAAGGGCGCCTTCTATTCGGAGGAATTTGCGGCAATGCCCGTTTGCAACGATATCGCAAAATACCGTTTCTATATCCGTACTACCAGCCTTAAGCGGGTCAAGGTGGCGGAGAAGCATTGGGGCGCAGGAATTGTGACCAAGCCGATGAGCGTCACCGAAATGAACGCCCTTATTGACGAATTGAAAGCAGAAGATGAGAAAATTTTCGTAGCGGCTATAAAGGAATAACGATGTTAAAAGTATTGAAATTCGGCGGATCCTCCATGGCGGATGCGATCCAATTTAAAAAGGTAAAGGAAATCGTGGAGGCAGACCCTGCCCGTCAGGTGGTGGTGGTCTCTGCGGCAGGTAAGCGTAATAAAGAGGACCATAAGCTGACAGATCTGCTCTACCTCTGCCACGCGCACCTGAAATACGGTGTTTCTTGTGAGCCGGTCTTTGAGATGATTCGGGATCGGTATCTGGAGATCAAAAAGGACTTGGGTCTGACTGTTAATATCGAAGATGAGCTGATGCGCATCCGTCAAAAGATGGGCGCAGGTATCAGCGAGGAGGAACTGGTCTCCCGCGGAGAATATCTCTCGGCAATGCTGATGGCAGATTATTTGGGCTTTGAATTTGTGGACGCCGCGCGCTGGCTGAAATTTGCCTTCGACGGCACCATTGATAAGGAAGCCTCCTACGAGGCACTGCAAAAATTGGCGGAAAACCGTAAGGTAGTCATTCCCGGTTTTTACGGCATTATGCCCGACGGACGGATCAAGACCCTCACCCGCGGCGGCTCGGATATCACCGGTGCGCTGGCGGCAGCCGCCCTCAATGCGGATGTCTACGAAAACTGGACCGACGTATCCGGTATCCTGATGGCAGATCCCCGTATCGTAGAGGATCCCCAGCCCATCGCGCAGGTCACCTATAACGAACTGCGCGAGTTGAGCCACGCAGGCGCACAGGTGCTCCACGAGGGGACCATCTATCCGGTGCGTGAGAAAAATATCCCCTTAAATATCCGTAATACCAATGATCCCTCCCATCCCGGTACGATGATTATGGAGTCCTTTGAGGAAGGCCCCGAGACAGAGGATCGGATCATCACCGGTATTGCAGGCAAAAAGAATTATTCCATCGTTACCGTCACCAAAAACGGTCTGACCTATGCGGTGGGCGAGCTGCGGCGGATTTTGGAGGCTTTTGAAAATCATAACCTGCCGGTAGAATACGTGCCCAACGGACTGGATACCGTCTCTTTGGTGGTGGATTCCGCTAAAGCTGCTCCCTGCATCTATTCGGTGCTGGGCGAGCTGCAGAAAAAGGTGAAGCCCAATAATATCGAGGTTATTGATGAGATCGCCATCGTTGCGGTGGTCGGTCGTAAAATGGCATTCCGTCCCGGCGCATCCGGTAAGATCTTCGGTCGGCTGGGTACCCACGGTATCAGCATCCGAATGATCTCTCAAGGTCCCGATGAGATGAATATTATCGTTGGCGTGGATAATAAGGATTATGAGAACGCGATCCGCGTATTATATAATGGATTTATTAAGTAAAGCGAGGTAATGAATGATGAAGAATGTTGCTATTTTGGGTGCTACCGGTGCGGTAGGCCGCGAGATGTTAAAGGTTTTAGAGGAGCGTAATTTCCCCATCGGTAAGCTCAAGCTCTTGGCAAGCGCAAGAAGCGTCGGTAAGCTGATCCCCTTTAAGGGTCAGGAAATCGCCGTGGAGCTGGCAGACGAAAACGCTTTCGAGGGAATGGATCTGGTGCTGGGCGCCGCTACCAATGAGCTGGCAAAGAAGCTGGCTCCTGCCATCGTGAAAGCAGGCGCAGTATTTGTGGATAATTCCAGCGCCTTCCGTATGGATCCCGAGGTTCCCCTCATCGTCCCCGAGGTCAATCCTGAGGATGCTAAAAAGCATAAGGGAATCATCGCAAACCCCAATTGCTCCACCATCATCACCATCACCGCAGTCAACGCGCTGAATAAGCTTAGCCCCATTAAGTCTATGATCGCCTCCACCTATCAGGCAGTTTCCGGTGCAGGCGCAGGCGGTCCTGTGGAACTGATGGGCGAGGTAGAGGCTCTGACCAAGGGCGAAAGCTATGAAAATACCGTGTTCCCCTATCAGATCGCCTATAACCTCATTCCCCAGATCGGCGGCGAGTCCACCGAGGGCTATACCTCCGAGGAAATGAAGATGCAAAACGAAGGCAGAAAGATTATGCATCTGCCCGAGCTGCTGGTCAATTGTACCTGCATCCGTGTCCCCGTTGTCCGTAGCCACTCTATCTCCGTTACCGTCAAGACTGAAAAGCCCATCTCCGTCGAGGATGCACGCAATATCATTGCCTCCGCTCCCGGCTGTAAGCTGGTAGACGATCTCGCCAATCAAGTCTATCCGATGCCCCTCGATACCACCGACCAAGACCTCGTCTACGTCGGCCGTATCCGCAAGGATCTCACCGATGAATGCGGTCTTGCGATCTGGTGCTGTGGGGATCAGGTACGCAAGGGCGCGGCTACTAATGCCATCCAAATCGCAGAGCTCCTGTGACGGCGAATGAAAAACGGCGATCTTTCGCCCGCTTGTCGTTCGGCGTATCGCATACGCCGTCTCTCCAATCGAGCAAAATCTCACCATTTTTGATCCGCCTTAAGCAAGGTTAATGAAAAACGGCGATCTTTCGCCCGCTTGTCGTTCGGGGGATCACAACTCCGTCGGGTCTTCTCAGCGAAACCTGCACTCTTTTTGAGCGTTATTTAAGTGATTAAAACAATGATAAGGGGCTGTAAAAAACGCGAGTTTTTTACAGCCCCCTTTGGGGGATAGGAAAAATTGTTTGAAACCTTCAAACCGAGCTGCAACCGAAGGTTGCA
>JAZQAQ010000036.1:0-5897 GCA_045545255.1 Eubacteriales bacterium
GATCTTCTGATCGGCGGCTTGGTCTGCGGTGCTTTTCTGGCGGCGGCACAAACCTTTCAGCAGATCGGGCTCGGCACCACCGACCCCGGAAAATGCGGCTTCATTACCGCCCTTTATATGGTACTCGTCCCTATCGCAGGATTATTCTTTAAAAAGAAGGCACCCTTCACTGTGTGGATCGCGGTGGTGGTGGCGGCGGTAGGCTTATACTTCCTTTGCATCACCGACAGTTTTACTATCGAGTTCGGAGATCTGATGACCTTCTTCTGCGCCATCAGCTATACCGGTCAGATCCTTGCCATCGACTATTTTTCAGAAAAGGTGGATGCCATCCGCCTTTCCTGCCTGCAATTCTTTATTGTGGCGATCGTATCTTCCGTCGGAATGCTGCTCTTTGAGCAGCCGGACTGGAGCGTACTTCCCCAATGCACCATCCCTCTGCTTTATACAGGCGTTCTCTCCAGCGGCGTGGCGTTCACCCTGCAGATCGTTGCCCAAAAGGGTGCAAATCCCACCGTTGTATCTCTGCTGATGAGCTTGGAATCGGTCTTTGCCGTCCTTGCGGGAATGGTCTTCGGCGATACGATGACCGGTCGGGAATGGCTCGGCTGTGCCCTTATTCTCAGCGGCGTGGTCTTTGCACAGTTGCCCCCTATTGACAAAAAAGCAAAAGTGGTGTAAAATTACACTTACTTCATTCTATTCTGCGAGGTGAACATTATGACCCGCGAATCCTTTATCGCCCTCTGCGACCGCAAAGAAAAGCTGGTGCGCAACGAACTGGGCTACAGTCAGGAAAAAATGAGCGTCCTTTTAGGACTCTCCAAAAAGACTCTGGTGGAGATTGAAAAATGGCGATCCTCACTGGGGTGGCAAGGGGCAGTCACCCTCTGTACTCTTTTCCAAAATACCCGTGAGATCACCCTGACCTTCGGTTCGGATATCCCCGCCCTTTTGCGGGCACTTACCGAGGATGCGGCATATCTTCAGCCGGTGGAATCCCCCTATGCGGCGTGGGTGCCCATTTTAGAGCTGGGCGATAAAACCATTGAGCAAAATGCCGCCAGTCAGCTTTATCGGCTGCAGCACAACGGCGAAACCCTCGCTTCTTCCTTTGAATTGGCGGAGTTGAGAAAAAAGATGAACATATAACACGGAAAAACACTTGAAAAACCGCGTTTTTATGCTAAAATATTAATATTGTATATCTTAATTAGAGAAAAGGACGATCGCAATGCTGGACATTAAATTTATCAAAGAAAACCCCGAAGCAGTCAAAGAAAATATCCGCAAAAAATTCAAGGACGCCAAGCTTCCTTTGGTGGACGAGGCAATTGCCCTCTACGAAGAAAAGCTGGCATCCAATAAGCGTGCCGATGAGCTGCGTGCTAACCGCAACCGCTTGAGCAAGCAGATCGGCGGTCTGATGGCAAAGGGTCAGCGTGAAGAGGCTGAAGCCATCAAAGCCCAGGTCAGTGCTCAGGCTGATGAGCTGGCTGCTCTGCAGACCAAGGAAAACGAACTGCAGACCAAGCTCAACGAAGTGATGATGAAGATCCCCCAGATGGTGGATGACTCTGTACCTGTCGGCAAGAACGACGAGGAAAACGTGGAGGTCGAATGCTTTGGCGAAAAGACCGCTCCCGACTTTGAGATCCCCTATCATACCGATATTATGGCAAGATTTGCCGGCATCGATAAAGAGGCTGCCGGTCGTGTGGCAGGCGAAGGCTTTTACTATCTGATGGGCGATATCGCTCGTCTGCACAGCGCAGTTCTGGCTTATGCCCGTGACTTTATGATCGATAAGGGCTTCACCTACTGCATCCCGCCTTTTATGATCCGCAGCAATGTTGTGACCGGCGTTATGAGCTTTGAAGAAATGGACGCTATGATGTATAAGATCGAGGGCGAGGACCTCTATCTCATCGGCACCAGCGAGCATTCTATGATCGGTAAATTCATCGACACCATCACTCCCGAGTCCAGCCTGCCCTTGACCCTCACCAGCTATTCTCCCTGCTTCCGCAAGGAAAAGGGTGCCCACGGCATCGAGGAGCGCGGTATCTACCGTATCCATCAGTTCGAAAAGCAGGAGATGATCGTCATCTGCAAGCCCGAAGAGAGTATGGATTGGTTCCATAAGATGTGGAGCTATTCCGTCGAGCTTTTCCGCTCTCTGGATATCCCCGTCCGCACTTTAGAGTGCTGCACCGGTGACTTGGCTGATCTGAAGGTCAAGTCCTACGACGTAGAGGCTTGGTCTCCCAAGCAGCAGAAATACTTCGAAGTCTGCTCCTGCTCCAATCTGGGCGACGCGCAGGCACGCCGACTCGGCATCCGCGTGAAGGGCGAGGACGGCAAGAAATATCTTGCACACACCCTCAACAACACCGTTGTTGCTCCTCCCCGTATGCTGATTGCATTCTTAGAGAACAATCTGGAGTGCAAGGACGGCAAGTTCTCCATCCGTATTCCCGAAGCACTGCGTCCTTATATGGGCGGTAAGACCGTTATTGAGGAAAAATAAGCAAAATGCGTTGCGAAGAGCCGTTCTTCGCAACGCATTTTATTATTTGCTTAAATAAACCACCTGATAGGGCTTTAGGGTAAATTCCGAAGAATCCCAATCCACCCGCTCAAGGTTATGGCTCTCGTCCACGAGATAAACCTCAAAGCCTTCCAAATTAGTAGTGAGCGTCTGCTCTTCGCCGATATTGGAGATCATGACCGCCTTCTTCACCCCATCGGTAGCCGCGACGGCATAAAGCTTTTCTTCCTCCACGATACATTCCGCCTGCCGACCCAACAGATACATTTCACCGAAAGCCTTGAAGGAATAATAGAGGCAGAAGGGTCTGCAATTGATGGGATTAAACATTCCGCCGTACGGACTTGCATGAAGCTTAGCATCATAATACATCAGCATCTGCAAGGGAGTATCCTGCATCTGCAGCATCATGGCAGCCGCCATCGCAGAGGCATAGGCTGTCCCGCGGTCCCGCCATTCATGGGCGTTATTCCATTCGTTCAGATGCGTCTCGGTATCCCCATAGCCATAGGAGGCCAGAATCTTTTGATTTTCGATCGCCATCAGGTAGTTATGGTCAAAATCCCAATAAGTATGCCAAGAATAAAAATCCAAGGGCGCGTTATGCGCACGAATATAGCCCAAAAAACCATGCATAAATTCAAGGCGGTGCTTATGGATCGCCTTACTGCTCCGCAATTCACTTGCAGAGGGAAGCCCCCATTTTTCTGCATCCTCAAAGAGCGCGTAGTTGGTACAGGCGGCGTAGCCGCCCACCTTAACGGAATCGCCGAAGCATGTCTTCAAATGCTTGGCAGCGGTGGTATACAGCTCGTAGAACTCCTCATCCGTCCCCCACCAGCATTGATTATTCTCCCGCACTTCTCCATCGAAAATGCCGTTTTCGGGTTCGTTCCAGATCTCCCAATATTTAATACCGTAGCAGAAGCCCTCTGCCCATCCCTCGTTATAATGGCGAATGATATGCTCGCAGATCCTTGCCCACTTACCGAAATCCTTTGGGGGCAGAATATGGCGAGGCTTACAGCCTCTGCGCATGGCATTTTCAATACTGACGCCCAGACGATAATAGGGTGCGCAATCATTTTCCAGCAGCGCCGCAAAGAGACGATCGGTATGCTCAAAATCATAAGAGGCCGGATCGTTCTCATCGGCATCAAAATTCGGGAAGACGGTAGGGATATCCACTACGTTACAGCTCATCCCAAGCCCCATATCGTGCAGACGTGTATACGGAATATGCGCCTCCTTAAAATATTTAAGAAGCGTAAAATCCACTCCGCCCGTAGGCGCGCAATTGACGGCGTGCATCGGTTTGATCTTACCGACAAGCTTTTCAAAATTGACTTTCATCTTCAGTCTCTCTTCAGCAATGCGATCTGATTAGCTCGAAGCTTAAATTGACGTGAATTAAGATCCAGCTTTTCCAAGGGATGCTCTCCATCTGCAAGATAGACGTCGAATCCGGAAAGGCCGGTAGTCAAGGTGACGTCCTCTCCGATATTGGAGATCATCACCGCTTGCTTTTCTCCATCGGTGGCGGCGACAGCAAAAATCCCCTCTTCCTCAATGATACATTCTGCTTGCTGACCCAAGACGTACAGCTCGCCGAAGGCCTTCAAGGCATAGTAGGTGGGATAGGGCTGACGGGATTCGCAGTTGAACAGTCCCCCATACACCGAAGTGCCGAAACGTGCATCGTAATACATCAGCATATCCACCGGCAGATCCTGCATTCCCAGCATCACAGCAGCGGTATGGGCGGCGGCTTCAGCAGTGCCTCTCTCCTCTACGGTGTAGTGGGTATTCCATTCATTGAAGTGGCTTTCGGTATGGGTAAAGCCATAGGCGTCCAGATGCTCACGGAACTTTTTCGCCATAATGAAATTATGAGGGGTATCCCAATAGGAATGCCAGGTGAAGAAATCCAGCGGCACGTTATTCTTTTGGGCATAGTCCAAAAAGCCCTCAAAGAACTCCATCCGATAGGCGGCAGAGCCGTCGGCGCGGGAGGGAGGAACTTCGTCGGGGAAAAAGCCATACATCGTGCAGGCTGCATAGCCGCCGATCTTAACGGTATCCCCGAAGCACTTGCGCAGATGCTTGGCAACGGTGCCATAAAATTCATAGAACTCTTCCTTAGTCCCCAGCCAGCATTGGTTCATCCGCTTGACCGGTGCGCCGGGATGACCGTTCTCCGGCTCATTCCAGATTTCCCAATATTTCAGGTCATAATGAAAACCATCTGCCCATCCCTCGTTATAGTGACGGATGATATGCTCGCAGATCTCTGCCCACTTTTGAAAATCTGCGGGAGGATAAATATTTCTGGGCTTAAAACCCTGACGGACTGCATTCTCAATGGTAACGCCCAAGCGATAATAGGGAATGCAATCATATTTCAAAAGTTCCGCAAGCATATGGTCGGTGTATTCAAAATCATAGGCGGCGGGGTCGTTGACATCTGCTTCAAAATTCGGGAAGATGCGGGGGATATCCACCTTGGGACGCATTGCGTCCAACCCTTGATCGTGCAGACGGCTATAGGGAATATGCGCCTCCTGCAGATAGTGGCAAAAATCATAGGTATTGCCGTAGTAAGGCGCACCGCCCACAGCGTGCATTGGCTTAATCTTACCGACGATATTGCCAAAATTGATGTTCATACTTTTCTCCTTTATTGCATCACTTCATAAGGACTTTCAATAGCTTTTGCCACAGACTTACAAATATCGTCCCAATAACGCTGGATCTTCATCATATCTTCAGCGGGGATAAACGGCACCTGCACGGGGTCAGCACCGGTGATATAGCAATACCACGTCAGTGCTGCAGTGAAACGCCCGAGACCCTTACTCAAATGATATCCGTCCCGAGTGAGGGTGTCTCCGATCGGTGTTGTGCGCAGATTCTGGATCGTAGTCCCCACCGGTATCACACCATCGAAATCATCAAATATCAGCACATCGTTTCGAATTCGCTCCAAAACGCCTTCATACATTTTCAGCTGATCGTTTCCGTAATCCCGCAAGGCCTTTCGGTTGCTGTCTGCCTGATATGCCCAGGTCATATGCCAGAGGACCTTGGTCTCTTTTTGCGGTTTTTTCTGGTCAATATACCGCAAAATATGATGCAGATTATTATAACTGTCTGCTTTGGAATTATCTTCGCTTACCTGCTGAAGGGTAATGATATCCCATTTTTCGTCTCTCAACGCAGTGGAGATTGCCACATCTTCGGTGGTTTGCCACTTTCCAATCGTGTTTTTATAGTAACGATAGGCAGGACGGTCTCCCTTGATATTGGAATAATGGGTATCCAAAGAGCATCCGCCGATATACATATT
>JAZQAQ010000037.1:0-10293 GCA_045545255.1 Eubacteriales bacterium
CATAAAGAGACCAAGCAGGGGACGCCCACCATCGGCGGTCTGATCTTCATCATTCCCACTGTCCTCATCACGCTGATTATGGGGATCGGTGAGATGCTGCGTGGAGACTATCGGCTGCTGATCTGTCTGGTGTTTATTGTACTTTGTGGTATCGTCGGCTTTGTGGACGACTATGTAAAGGTGGTCAAAAAGCGGAATAAGGGACTTTCCGTCATGCAAAAGACACTGCCCTTGATGCTTTTTATCGCGCTCTTCCTGGGCGCGCTGTATACCACCAACACAATTACAGATACTATCTTTATCCCGTATCTGAACATCCGCTTGCATCTGTACTATTTCTATTTTGTACTGATGATCCCGATGGTGTTCTTCTTTGTAAACTCCGTCAACCTGACCGACGGTCTGGATGGTCTTGTGACCAGCGTTTCCCTGCCGTATACCATTTCCTTTATCATCATCGGATTTTTTCTGTCCGCGGGCAATAATACCGGTATCACCATCCTTGCGGCGGCACTGACCGGCGGTCTGGCGGCATTTCTGATCTATAATTTCCATCCCGCCAAGGTCTTTATGGGCGATACGGGCTCCCTCTTTCTGGGGGCGGCAATCGTGGCGCTGGCGATGGCATACGATATGCCCTATTTCATCATCATCGGCGGTATTATGTATCTCCTTGAGGGACTTTCGGTGGTTCTGCAGGTGGGCTTCTATAAGCTGACCCACGGCAAACGAATCTTTAAAATGACCCCTGTGCATCATCATTTTGAGATGTGCGGTTGGTCCGAAGTCAAGATCGTGGCGGTCTTTACCGCCGTCAGTGCAGTAGGATGCCTGCTGGCACTTTGGGGAATGTTCTATTTCCGTTACTTTAATGTTTGATTTTTTCAGGAGGTGAAGCTCTGTGGCAAAGTCCGTTGCCAAGAAAAAGAATAGATGGCTCGTCAATAGGAGCGAGGTGGGCGGTATCGATCTGGTCTTTTTGATCCTTGTGCTTTGCCTCTTGGCATTTGGACTGATTATGGTCGCCTCCTCCAGCTATGTCAGCGCCCTTTATAAGTTCAACGATAGCTATTACTTCATCAAGCGGCAGTTGATCTTTGCCGTTGTGGGTGTGGGTTTTATGCTGTTTATCCCGAATTTTGATTATCATCTCCTACGCCGTTGGTCACTCTGGCTTTTGGCATTGGCGGTGATCTTGCTGATCTTGGTGCTGATCCCGGGCGTGGGTATCGTCGTGAACGGTGCGCGACGCTGGCTGGGTGTGGGCGGTTTTCGCTTCCAGCCCAGTGAGCTTGGAAAATTGGCGATCATCGTGACCTTTGCTTCTTATATGGCGGCAAACTATAAGCGGATGAAAGAGTTTAAAGTGGGTATTCTGATGCCTGCAGCGGTCTTACTTCTGGTTTGCGGTCTGGTGGCGGTTGAGACCCATATTTCCGGCGCGATCCTCATCTTCTCGGTGGGCGCGGTGATGATCTTTGTGGGCGGCTCCAATTTGAAGCAATTCCTCGGAATCGGTTTCACCGGTGTTGCGGCATTGGCGGGCTTTGCGTTTCTGACGCCCTATGCAAAGGGGCGCATTGATACCTGGCTCGATCCCTTTTCCGATCCCACCGGCGACGGTTTCCAGACCATCCAGTCTCTTTACGCCATTGGCAGCGGCGGTCCTTTGGGACTTGGTCTGGGTCAGTCCCGTCAGAAATATCTCTATATTCCCGAACCGCAGAATGACTATATCTTCTCCATCGTTTGCGAAGAACTGGGCTTTATCGGTGCGATGATGGTAATCGTGCTGTTTGTACTGCTGATCTGGCGCGGCTTTGTGATCGCCTACCACGCCAAGGATAAATTCGGCTCCTTGCTGGTGGTCGGAATCGTATCCCGCGTGGCGATCCAGACGATCTTTAATATCGCGGTCGTAACCAATTCCATTCCCCCTACGGGGATCAGCCTGCCCTTCTTCAGTTACGGCGGTACTGCTTTGGTGGTGCTGCTGGTCGAGATGGGGATCGTCCTTGCGGTCTCCCGCCATTCCAGATTGGAGGTAAACGAATGAGAGTCATTTTAGCAGGCGGTGGTACTGCGGGTCATTGCAATCCCGCCATTGCCATTGCAAGTATTATTAAAGCAAAAAATAAAGATGCGGAGATTTTGTTTGTCGGTAATGCGGGCAAAATTGAGGAAACACTGGTGGAAAAGGCGGGCTTTCCCTTCAAAGCTATTAAAATCCAGGGCTTTCGCCGCAAGCTGACCCTTGATAATATCAAGACGGTTCAGCTGTACTTAAAAGCAAAAACCGATTGTAAAAATATTATTCGGGAATTTAAGCCCGATATCGTCATCGGTACGGGCGGCTATGTCTCCGGTCCGGTGGTGGCTGCGGCGCAGAACTTGGGGATTCCCACCTGTATCCACGAGCAAAACGCCTATCCCGGCGTGACCAGTAAGATGCTGGCAAGAAAAGCCGATATTGTCTTTCTCAGCTTCCCCGGCAGTGAGCAGTACTTCGGCAAGGTGAAAAAGATGATCCTCTCCGGCAATCCTCTGCGGGAGGAGATCCTCTCCACCTCCAGAGAAGAGGCGAGAGCAAAGCTTGGTCTCCCCGAAGATGCCTTCTATCTGCTTTCCTTTGCAGGTAGTCTGGGTGCTTTGGAGATCAACCGTGCGATGGTGGATTTCATCGCCAAGAATGCAAAGAAAAAAGATTTTTATCATATCCACGCCACCGGCGAGCGCGCCTGGAAGTGGATGCCGGATGCGCTGCGGGATAAGGGTTTTGATGTGGAGGAAAAATCCCGCATTTCGGTGCAGCCTTATCTCTATGATATGGCGATCCATCTGGCTGCCGCAGATGCGGTGATCAGCCGTGCGGGTGCCATCACGCTGGGTGAACTGACTGCACTCGGAAAGCCTGCCGTGCTTATCCCTTCTCCCAATGTGACCCATAACCATCAGTACCATAATGCACGCTCTCTTTCCGATCGGGGCGGCGCACTGCTCTTGGAGGAAAAGGAACTTTCCGCCGAGCGACTGTATGAGCTGGTGCTTGGACTTAAGGAGCACCCCGAGCGTCGGTCTGCACTGGGGCGTAAAGCCAAAGAGCTGGGCCTGCCTCAAGCGGCAGAGACCATCTATAATGAGATTTTCGACTTAATTCATTAAGGCGATAAGTATTGCGAGTGATAAGCCGGAAAAAACAACAAATTTTATTTATCAGGTGCTAAGGACGTGAAAAAATGGGTAATAGTGTAGAACGCTACTATCAAAAGAAAAAAAGACGGAAAAAACGAGCGAAAATGGTCTTTTTCGGACTGCTGTTCGTTTTAATGATGCTGACCTTGGCAATCCTTTCGGTAACGGTATTTTTCAATGCAGAAACCATTCTGGTGGAGGGAAATACCCACTATACTGCCGAAGAAATGCTGGAGGTAGGCGGTCTTAAAGTGGGTCAAAATCTTTTCCGTTTGGATAAGTTTGAGGTCATTGATCAGATGGAGACTCTGCCCTATGTAAAGACCGTTACGATTAAACGAAAGCTGCCCAATACCCTGACGGTCAAGGTGGTGGAAAATCAGCCTGTGGTCTGGGTGCGTACCGAGACCGGTGCAGCACTTATGAACGAAGAATATCGGGTGCTGGAGCTGCTGACCGTGCCTGCAGAGCTGCTTCCTGAAGCGGAAAAGACGGTTGAGGAAGAAGAGACAAAAACCGAAGAGACCGAACCTGAAGAGACCGAACCGGAAGAGTCCGAGACCGAAGATACAGAGCCGCAAGAGCCCGAATCGGAGGAGACTCCGCCCGAGGATGCAGAACCGCAAGAGCCTGTGACCTCTCCGGTGGACGGGATTGCAGAGCTGACGCAGATCGCTGTGACGGGACTTGAAGTGGGAAAGACCGCGGTTCTGGGGGAAGAGGATTATACCGATTTTCTCAAGCGTCTATATGAGAGCTTCAGTCAAAATCCCGATCTGGACTGGTCCAAGGTGCGGGAGGTGCAGTTCTTTGCACGCTATGATATCAAGGTTCTTTACGGCGAGCACCTCACCATCGATTTCGGCACGCTGGATCGGGTGGATACCAAGCTGGAGCTGGCCGCCTATCTTGTGCGGGATAACGGCGAAAAGCAGGATGCGATCGTTGACGTCTCCGATCCGGAGCGGGTATACTACAGACCTAAAAAGAAAGCATAAAAAATTCCCCGAAATTTTTTTCGGGGAATTTTATTTGCCATTGCAAATGAGATGTGTTATACTGGATGCAAATTTTAAATGAGGTGCCGAGGATGAAGTGCAAAGAGCTTTTGGAAAAGATTGATCAGTTGAAAGAAAAATATATCAAGGTCTGGGAAGACGCTTGCAACATTGAAAGCCCTACTGCGGATAAAGCAGGAGTGGATAGAGTGGGACGTTATTTCATTCGGATGGCAGAGGAGCACGGCTGGAAGGTGGAGATCTGCCTCCAAGAGGTATCCGGCGATGCCATTTGTATCACGATGAATCCGGATGCAAAAGGTACTCCCATCAGCTTGTCCGGTCATATGGATACGGTTCATCCCGTCGGGCTTTTCGGCAGCCCTGCAGTACGGGTGGATGAGGAATGGATCTACGGTCCCGGCGTTTCGGATTGCAAGGGCGGTATTGTGGCAGGTTTTATGGCAATGGACGCCTTGGAGCAATGCGGCTTTAAGAGCCGTCCCGTGCAGATGATCCTCCAATCCGATGAGGAGACCAGCAGTAAGGGAAGCAATAAAAAAACCATCGAATTTATGGTTGAGAAGGCGAAGGGCTCTGTTGCATTTTTGAATACCGAGCCTGCTACCACCGGTCAACTCTGCGTGACCCGTAAGGGGATCCTGCGGTATCGGTTCCATATCCACGGCAAAGCAGTCCATTCCGCCGGCTGCTATGACGGTGCCAATGCGATAGCAGAGGCTGCACATAAGCTGCTGAAGCTGGAGGAAATGAAGGATGCGAAGGGTTTGACCTGTAACTGCGGTGTCATCAGTGGCGGGACTGTCGCCAATACTGTAGCGGCAGAATGCAGCTTTACGGCGGATATCCGCTTTGCCGATCAGACTCAGTATGAGGAGGTCGTGCAGCTCTGCCGTCGGCTGGCAGAGCATTCCACCATCCCCGGCTGTACCTGCGATCTGGAGGAGGTCAGCTACCGTCCGTCTATGCCTTTGGAGGATAGAAACGTTAAGCTTCTGGAAGAGGTGAACCGCATTTACGAAGAGTGCGGTCTGCCCGTTATGCTGCCTGAAAACCGCAGAGGCGGCGCCGATTCTGCGTATACTACTCAAGCGGGGATTCCTACCTTGGACGGATTTGGCGTGGATGGGAAGCGAGAGCACTCGGTAGAGGAAAAAGCACCTCTCTCTGAATTGCCTGCGGCGGCAAAGCGTTTGGCGACCGTCGTGTATTGTATTTGATTTTTGAAATAGGCTGTAAAAAATCTGCGTTTTTTACAGCCTATTTTAATATTTCCTTAAATTTCTTTTTTATTTTAAGAAAAAGACTTGAAATTCATCTTGTTTGCTATTAAAATATAACTTAGAGTATTTTATCATAGGATAGGTATATAAAAAAGCAGGAGGAAAAAAGAAATGGCAAGTTTTGAATTCGCAGATAGCGGCGAGGGCGTCGTAAATATAAAGGTAATCGGCTGCGGCGGCGGTGGCTGTAACGCAGTAAACAGAATGATCAAAGCAGGCGTGCAGGGTGTAGACTTTGTTGTCGTCAATACCGATAAGCCCGTTCTGGAAGCATCCCCCGCACCCATCAAGGTGCAGATCGGCGAAAAGCTGACCAAGGGCAAGGGTGCAGGCAGCGATCCTCTGGTGGGCGAGAATAGTGCCATCGAGAGCCGTGAGGAGATCGAGGCAGTCCTGCGGGGCGCCGATATGGTCTTTATTACTGCCGGTATGGGCGGGGGTACCGGTACCCGTAGTGCTCCTGTCGTTGCAGAGATCGCAAAGGATATGGGCATTCTGACCGTTGCCATCGTGACCAAGCCCTTTGGCTTTGAGGGTCGTATGAAGCTCAAGACCGCCGAGGCAGGCATTGATAAGCTTCGCGCCCACGTGGATAGCCTGATCATCATCCCCAATGAAAAGCTGAAGGATGTATCTGCCGAGCGGATCACCCTCTTGAATGCTTTCCAGGTTGCCGATGACGTACTCCGTCAGGGTGTTCAGAGTATTTCCGATCTGATCCTCATCCCCGGTCTTGTTAACGTGGACTTCGCGGATGTACATAAGATTATGAAGGACGCAGGCAATGCTCATATGGGCGTGGGTCGCGCCTCCGGTAAGGATAAGGCAGTTAATGCTGCTGCTATGGCAATCTCCAGCCCCCTGCTGGAGACCTCCATTGACGGCGCAACCGGCGTTATCTTCAATATCACCGCTTCTCCCGATATCGGGATGGACGAGGTGGACGAGGCCAGCCGTATGGTAGAGCAGGCAGCGCATCCCGATGCCAATATCATCTGGGGTGTCGCCCTCAATAACGATCTGGACGACGAGATTATCGTTACCGTCATCGCCACCGGCTTCCCCTCCTCCGAGCGCGCGCAGAAGGGTGTAGTCGCCGATGAGCCGATCCTGACCGCTTTCCCCGGTGCAATTGATGCCGAGGAAAAGGACGAGGATCCCGCAGACGATCTGAACTTCCTGGATCTTTTCGCAAACCTGGGTGAGTAAAAAAATATTCAGCCGCCCTTTATGGGCGGTTGCTTTTTAGGAGAATGTTATGATCTGTCAGAGATGCGGAACAGAATATGAAAACGAAGATCGGGTCTGCCCCCGTTGCTATTATGGCAGAGTCAAGGAGAAAAAGCCCTTGCCTAAATGGGTGCCCTGGGTCTTATGGTGCGTAGGCTCGCTGGCGGTAATCGGTGGCATTATCGGTATTATCGCAGCCACCTATTTCAGCAGTGACTGGATGGACGGCTCCTGGGAGGGAAGCAGTCTCGCCATCACCTTTGATACAGAGGAGGATACCTTCCTGCTCTCCAATGTGGAGACCATCGTGTCGGGAACTTTTGTGGCAACCAAGGACGATTTCACCCTTACCGCAGAGGACGGCAAGATCTATGTCTATCGCTATGTGCGAAAAGGTAATAACCGCATTGAGGTAATGTTTATGCGGGAAAATGAGACTGTACGGGTCACGCTGGCTCGTCAGCAAGATGATTTTTCGGATGATGACTTTGATCAGACGTTACCGGAAAAATAAGATAATATTAAAGATCGGCAGTAAGGATCAAATCCTTACTGCCGTTTCTTGCTTTTTCTGTATTTTTTTCCAGTTGATAAAGCCGTACAGATCGTTCATAAAAAACATTGCGAAGCAGATCAGGACGGAGAGATAAGAGGAATCTGCCATTGTTGCCGCCGTCCATAAAACGATGAGAACCAGATCGTTTGCCGCATAGGCAATGGCAAAATAGGGATTTCTCCGAAAGGTCAGATAGACGGCGATGAAGCTGGTGGTAACGGAGACGGTGCTGGGGATGATGTTTGCGGTGTCGAATGCCTCCAGAATGTAATAGAAAATGACTGTGACCGCAGCAGACAAAAGGAACATAAACGCAATTTCTTTTCCCTTTAATCGTTTTACCGCCACCTCTGCTTTATTGCCGTTGAATGGGTTGCGCAGCCAGGAGATCAACGAGAAAAATGCCATTGGCGCAGTCATTCCCAGATAAGTGATCATTTCGCCGTAATAGGCGTAGGTAAAAGAGATGATCCCGTAGAGAACGCTGAAAATAATTGTCAAAAGTTGCCCGATGGGGTTTCCCTTGGCATTGAAGATGAGGGCGCCCTAAGGTGATCTCTATTTTTGAAAAATAACGAAAAGCTTTCATAAATACCTCTTTAAAAAAACAGCATTCGTATGCGTATCTTCTAAGACCTAACGATACGCAAAACGAATGCTGTTGCATTTCACTACCCGGTGGCAGTTTGTGTTATTAAATTATTTGCACTCTGCAGCTTTGGAAAGGGCGTACTCCACAAGGTTTTCTTTTTCGATCACTGTATCGTGCAGTACCTTGGCGTCCTTCAGTCCTGCCAGATTTTTGGGGATGGGCAGGCGGCTGACCTTTTCCAATTGGGTCAGGCAGTCAAATTCATCGGCGGCAGGAACCTCACCCAGAGCTTCCAGTACTGCGTGAGGGAATTTGAAGGGGGAGGCGGTGGAAAGGACGATGACCGGCTCTTCGGGCTTCTCCTTCATATATTCCTCGCTGACTGCCCAAGCGACTGCCGTATGGGTATCCATCAGATAGCCGTACTTTTCCCAGACTGCGCCGATGGCTTTTGCGGTTTCTTCATCGCCGCAGAAGCCTGCGCCAAATTCAGCGTCGATCTTTTCCTTCATAGCGGCAGGGATCTGATAGCAACCCTTTTGGTTGAGATCCTGCATTAAAGCCGCTACCAATTCGCTGTCGCAATCGCTCATCATAAAGAGCAGACGCTCTAAATTGCTGGAGACCAGAATATCCATAGAGGGAGAGGTGGTCTTATAGAAGGGACGCTGACGGTCATAGACGCCGTCGTTGAAGAAATCGGTAAGAACCTTATTTTCGTTAGAGGCGCAGATCAGCTTTTTGACAGGCAGCCCCAGTTTTTTGGCAAAGTAGCCTGCCAGAATGTCTCCGAAATTACCGGTGGGCACAACGAAGGATACTTCATCGCCGACCTTGATTTTTTCTTCGCGCACCAGATCGGCATAGGCTTTGAAATAGTAGACCACCTGAGGGGCAAGCCGTCCGATATTGATGGAGTTGGCGGAGGAAAGCTCGACGCCGTCTATGGGGGCTTTGCCGGCTGCTGCGAAGGTCATCTTAACGCCGGTCTGGGCATCATCGAAGTTGCCGTTGATGGCGGTGACGGTGACATTCTTTCCTGTCTGGGTCACCATCTGCGCCTTTTGAACCGCGCTGACGCCGTCGTTGGGGAAGAATACGATGATACGGATGCCCTCTACATCGTGGAAGCCCTCCAGTGCGGCTTTGCCGGTATCACCGCTGGTGGCGGTGAGGATGACGATCTCTTCTTTCATTTCGCATTTGGCGCGGGAAGCGGTCATCTGCTGGGGCAGCATCGAAAGTGCCACGTCTTTAAAAGCGCTGGTGGGACCGCGGAAAAGCTCTAATACATACCGATCCCCCACCTGCGCCAGCGGAGTCAGATCGTCTGACTCAAATTTGCCGCAGTAGGCTCTCTTGGCAAGCTCCTCCATCTCTGCGGGGGAGAAGTCGGGCAGAAGTGCCTGCAGGATCTTGGCAGCCATCGGAATGGTGTCTAAATCCATTAAGGATTTCCAATCCAGTCGGACTTGGGAAAAATCGGGGATCATATAAAGTCCGCCGTCCGGTGCGATGCCGCGCAGGATCGCCTCTGGACCGGTGGCGGTCAGGTTTTTATTACGGGTGCTTTGATACAGCATTGGTCTTTGCCTCCAAATAAAAGATATTACTATTTTACAAGAAGTCTAAATGTTAGTCAACACTTAAAATATAAAAATATGCCCTATCGCACCGCGATAGGGCATATTTTAAAACTGCAATTCTTGTGAATTAGGTTTAAGTTGCAATTCCTGCGAATTGGGATTGATAAAGATTGAAATAAGTGCCCTTTTGCGCCAGCAGGGTATCGTGGTCGCCCTCTTCCACTACCTGCCCGTGATCAATGACGATGATCTTATCCGCATCCCGAATGGTGGAGAGGCGGTGGGCAATGATGAGACTGGTACGATTTTCCATCAGGCGGACCATCGCCGATTGGATATGCATTTCGGTACGGGTGTCCACCGAGGAGGTGGCTTCATCCAGAATCAGAATACGGGGATCCGCCAGTACCGCGCGAGCAATGTTCAGGAGCTGCCGCTGACCTTGAGATAGGTTCCCGCCACCCTCGGTGAGGACGGTATCGTAGCCATTCTCCAGTCTGCGAATAAAGCGATCTGCGCCGGCGGATTCTGCGGCGGCGATGATCTCCTCCATAGAAGCATCGGGGCGGCTATATGCAATATTACGGGCAATGGTATCGGAAAAGAGGACTGTATCCTGCAGGACGATGGCGAGACTGCGGCGCAGCGCGCTGCGTGGAATCTCCTTGAGCGGTGTGCCGTCCACGGTGATGATGCCTTTATCGATATCATAGAAGCGGGTCAGGAGATTGACCACCGTTGTTTTACCCGAACCGGTGGCACCTACAATGGCAATTTTTTGCCCTGCCTTGACCTCTAAATCAAAGCCCTGCAATACAGGCTTTTCGGGCACATA
>JAZQAQ010000038.1:0-16277 GCA_045545255.1 Eubacteriales bacterium
GCTTGGGCTTCGCCCCAAGCACGGAACTATTTTATTTTGCTTTTCTTTTGTAGGGCAGAGCAACAATAATGCCCAAAACCATCAGGCCGAACCAAATGATGATCAGCCAGCCCCATCCAATGACGGAGACCGCATTGGCAAAAAGGGTGGAGGATACGGCGGCAGCGATATAACTCATAAAGTCGAGAAAGCCCGTCGCGCCGGAGACCATTCCCGTATTTCGCAGACTGGGGCAGTACCGCGCCCAAAGCATCGCGGATGCACTGTCGCCGCCCAGAATCGCCAACACCATAAATACTATATTCAGATAAGGCACCTTAACCAGAAACGCCAGCAGGAAAAAGATTGCCGCCGCGGCAAAAGATACCATATTGGTGCGGTCGATATCGCGTCCCAGTTGCTCGTACAGAAAGACCGCCACAAAGGTAGCTGTGGAGATGACGAAAGTGGCGATGGTAAAGATCAACGCCGATTTTTCGGCAGAAAAGCCCAGATGCTGGGAAATATAAGTAGGCAGCCAAAAAACAACGGTGGTACGTACCACCCCGGTCAGGATCGAGATCAGGGTATATTTAATAATCTGACGCTGCAGCAGCAGCTTGATCCCGCCACTCTTGCCCTTGGGCGGCTGATATTGACCGTAGGCGATGACGCCCCTTTTTTCAAAGAGCATAAAAATAGAAAAGGTGATGACTCCCATCACGATCAGCATCGCGCTGCTGACCCCAAAAACTCCCTGCCACGCCAAGAACGCAGCCATAACCCCCGCCATAGGGGAACCAAAGAAGGAGGCGAAGGTATACCCGAGGCTACAGCGAGGCGCATAGATGGGATCCACGTTTTCCGCCACTACCTTTGTCATAGGACCGTAGATCATCGCAAGAAAGAAGCCGCTCATTGCATAGGCTATGTAGGTAGCCAAGAGCTTGCCGCTGAATATGGGAAACAAAAGATTGCAAATCCCTGCCAGCACCAGTCCGATGCTGATCATATATTTTGCCTTGATCTTATCCCCGATCACGCCGTTGATGAGCTGACCCACCGCATAGGTTATAAAATACAGAGAGGAAAGGGTGCCAATACTCTCATTGGTGAAAGCACCGTCCTCGAGCATCCCGGGAGTAACGGCACTCAACACATTTCGAGCGATATACACCGCCAGATACGAAACCGAGCAGGTGGTACCGATCATTATGGCTTTTTTTGCTTCTGCACTAATTTTTAAACGCATCTTTTACTCCTCGCTTACCTCTTGTAAAAATAAATTGAGTGAAAAGTACCGAAATATTGCTCACCCTACATTATGAATCGACAGGATCTTCCTCAGTTTATGCAAATGCTCCCGATCCCCCATCTCTACCCGCTCGCCGATATAGGCGCAAAGAGTATCCAGCAATAAAAGCTGGGTCATTCGGCTTTCCTCCCACCGCTCGCTGGTCGTGGCACCGCTTTGCGCGGAAAGCAAGGTGATATCCGCCATCTCCGCCAAAGGAGAAAAACGGTTTGTTGTGATCACGATGAGCTGCGCTCCGTTGACCTTGGCGATCTCCGCCACCTCCAGAAGCTCCTTGGTAAGACCGGAGGAGGAGATGGCAATAACCAATCCGTGCCCATCCAGCATAGATGCCGATGCGGCACACATCAGCGTATCGCTGAGATAGGTGGCAGGAATACCCAGCCGAATCAACTGAAAGCAAAAATCGCGCGCCACGATACCGGAATGATAAACACCGTAGATCTCGATCTTTTTGGCATCCATAATCCTTTGGACTGCCGCCTTGAGGTTCTCCTCGTCATTCAGCTCCAGCATATTACGAAAGGCACGGAGCGTCAGCTCCAGCTTTCGTTCCATCACCGCGCGGATACTTTCCTCTTCTTTCAGTTCCTCCGGTAACGGCTGATGCTCCGAAAGGCACGCCGCAACCTTCAGCTTTAAGGCGGAAAAACCGCCGGAAGAAAATTTCTTTGCAAAATTATTGACGCTTCCTTGGGAAACGGACGCTTTCTGCGCAATCTCCTCCATAGAGCAGACGATAAACGCTTTTGGATCCTCTAAAACCAGATCAGCGATCTTTTTTTCTACCCGACTGAGATATTCATACTGAGATCTTAATTCAATGAATATGTTCTGCATAAATCCCTCTGATTTTTTCTCATTTTTGTTTTTTGCGAAAATGAGTATAGCACATCGACAATGGAAAGTCAATGAATTTTCTTGTAAAAATAAAGATATTATGATATTATTTTAAAAAACAAAAGGAGTAATCTATGACGAGTCTGAAAATCACCGATGTGCGTGCCATTCCGGGAGATAGTGCCTTCTTGATCGACGACGGCAAGACCGCTATTCTCTATGACTCCGGCTTTGCCTTCACCGGCTACGCCGTTGCCGATAAAATCAAAAAAGAGCTGGGCGACCGCCCCCTCGACTACATCTTTTTGACCCATTCCCACTATGACCACGCCCTCGGCTCGGTCTACGCCCTGGAATACTGGCCCGATGCCAAAGTGGTGGCGGGAGAATATGCGGTCAAGATCTTCCAAAAGGACTCTGCCAAAGCGGTGATGCGGGATTTAGACCGTAAATGCGCCGCCAAATACGGGGTGACGGAATACGAAGATCTGATCGATCATCTGCGGGTCGATCTCCCGGTACGGGACGGAGATCAAATTCAAGCGGGAGAGATGGAATTTACCGTCTTGGAGCTTCCCGGGCATACCCGCTGCTCCATCGCCTATTATCTGGAAAAGGAAAAGCTCCTATTGAGCTGCGAGACCCTTGGCGTCTATGACGGCAAGGAGACCCTCTTCCCCTCCTATCTCATCGGTTATCAAGTGACCCTCGATTCCATCGCCAAGGCAAAAAAATTAGAGATCGAGCATCTTCTTCTCCCCCACTTCGGTCTTTTGGATCGGGAGCAGACTGCATACTATCTGAAAAATGCCGAGATCAGCGCGTTGGAGACGGCGGAGGAGATCGTATCCATCCTGAAAGCCGGCGGCAGTCATCAAGATGCCTTTGCCTTTTTTGAAAAGAAATTTTTCAAAGATCCCAAGTTATTTGAGGTTTATCCCCGAGACGCTATGGAGCTGAACACCGGCATTACCATCAAATTATTGCAAAAAGAATTGATCGATCCTTTAATTTAGTTCACGCTTACTTCATTTTGGACCGAATATTCTATTGCTTTCAAATAATAGGTATGATAGCATAGGCGCAAGGAGGGATAAGTAATGATCCATTTGAAACGGGATCGGATGCTTTGCTGGGATACCTATTTCATCGAGCAAAGTCACGGTCTTTCCATTGATATGAATAAACCCACTCCGCGAGAGATTGCAGTTCGGTGCGAAGCGGAATGGGACGGAAACTGCAACGGCTACGGTAGCATTGAGCAGCAAGACGATGCCTTTTATTTTCGCTATCGGGCATTGGAAAGCTCTCTTTCCCATACCGAGCAGGCAGGCTTCTGCCTGACGAAGAGTACCGACGGCAAGCACTTCGAGCCGGTTTTGGTCGATAAAGTTCCCTTTCACGGAAGCACCCGCAATAACCTCTTTCATAACGAAGAGCGGCGGCTGGATAATTTCTCGGTGTTTATCGACTCTAACCCCGCCTGCCCGCCCCAAGAACGGTTCAAGGCGCTTTCGCAGTACGTTCCCTATACGGAAGACGGGGAGCTGGATCACGTAAATGCAGAGCTTTGGTTATACACTTCCTCTGACGGAATCACCTTTCAATTTGCCCGCAGGTTGGAGGTGGAAGGGCAGTTCGATAGCTACAACGTATTGATCTGGGATGAAACCATTCAAAAATATCACCTCTATCTGCGGGGCTACCGCCGTCACCCGAAAGAAGGCTATCCCAAAGGTATTCGGGTACGGGAGATCTGGCATTATCTTTCGGCAGATCTGCATACCTTCGAAGCTTGCGGCCCATTGGATTACGGCGAGGACGCCCCTCTCCATCAGCTTTATACCAACCAGATCCTGCGCTATCCCCGAGCAAAATCAATGTTTTTAGGGTTCCCCACCCGCTACCGTGATCGCCTGAAGGATGAGAGCAGCCTGCGGGCATTGCCGGCAGCAGAGTATCGCGCAAAGGTCATCGAAAAGATGGGGCGAGCAGGCCACGCCTTTACCGATTGCGCCATTATGTTCTCGCGCGACGGGCAGCACTTTGACCGCAGGGAGGAAGCCTTTCTCACCCCCGGTATTGAGGCGGAATGCAATTGGTGGTACGGAGATTGCTACCTTGCCTACGGGCTGATCGAGACTGCATCAAACATCGCAGGAGCACCCAACGAGTATTCCTTTTATGTCGGTGAAAATTACCGCGTGAAAAAGGTACAGTTCCGCCGCTATTCCATCCGTCTGGACGGCTTTTTCTGCTGGCGCGGAAACTATGACGGCGCCGAAGTCTTATCAAAAACCTTCACCTTTGAAGGAGAGGAATTGGAGATCAATTTTGCCACCTCTGCTCTGGGCGGATTGGATATCATCCTTTGCGATGAGGCGGGAACCCCGATTGAAGGCTACGCGGCACTGGATCTCTTTGGCAACAGTGTGGATCGCAAGATCCGATTTGAAAAAGATCTGTTGCCTTTGAACGGAAAAAAACTGCGTATGAAATTCCGCCTGCGGGATTGCACTCTTTATTCTTTTAAATTCAATTGAAAAGGGGCTGTAAAAATAGTCCGAACCGCAAAGGGCAGAAAAAATAAGAAAAAAATCACCAAGTAGACTGCTTAAAAAGGGGCTGTAAAAAAACATGCGTTTTTTTACAGCCCCTTTCAGTTATGGCTCTTTCGATAATCCCCCGGCGTCTGCCCATTTACTTTTATAAAAGCCAGATGAAATCCGGAATAAGAACTGTAGCCAACCTTTTCGGCAATCTCTTCTAAAGTAAAGCGCGTGGAGCGCAGCAATAGACGTGCCATCTCCATCCTCTCCCGCATAATCAGCTCCTTATAGCCCGTTCCGTAAAACTGATGGATCAGCTTGCGGGTCTGCCGATGGCTTAAATAAAGCTTTTGCGCAAGGTTTTCCAGTCCGTTGGGAAGATGATAGCAGCAGCCGATATGTTCCTCGATTATCCATCTCTGCCACGATCGCTGGCGATCCGTTCTTTGCACCGCTTTTTTCGGGGGCGCAAAGCGGCGAAAAACTTCCAGCACCACCTCTAAAAGGATCGTGCCCATCCGGTCCTCCTGCAGAGCTGCTTTGGGATCATTAAACACGGCCAAAAATCGGTTCATTGCACCGCTTACGGCAGCATCCCGCACAACCAGTACCTCTTTTGCTGCACAAAACGTCTGATAAAGCTCGTTTTCTCCCCCTTTATGAGGATCAATATTAAGATCAAAGCAAAGCCGCTTTGCAGTTTTGCCGGGGCAAGGCTCTGCACTGTGGTAAACCTCGCGGGGAATCATCGCCAGCTCTCCCGCCCGAAGGATCAGCTCACGCCCCTCCTCCAAAAAACAAAGACTTTCCTCGCCCTCATACATATAGTGAAACTCTATGAAATAATGCTTATGGGGACGCTCGTTACACAGTTCCAAATGAGTGGTGATCTTGGGGGCGCTTCTGATATGAAGTACATCCCCGCCAAGAGTGGGCATAAAGGAACAGGACATAAATAATCACCTCTTTTAAAACTTTAAAAAGCGGAATTGAATAGAGAAAACGGTGCATTTATAAAATTGACACCACATACGCGAAAACGCTAAAATTATACTGTGATTTTCAGTATAATCATCTCGATAGTGTTTGTCAAGAACTAAAAAAAACGGAATTAAAGGAGATTACCTATGCATGTAATGGAGCTTTTATCCCTGAAGGGAAAGGTGGCTCTGGTCACCGGCGGGTATGGTCTTTACGGCAGTCAGATCACGGAAGCACTGGCAGAGGCAGGAGCGACCGTCATCACCGCCTCCAGAAGCCTGGAGAAAAACGAAGCCTTTGCCGCAGAGCTGCGTAAACGTGGGTTGGAGGTATACGGAGAGTGTTACGATCAGGCGGATGAAGCGTCGGTCATTGCTCTGCGCGATCGGATAGAGGAAAAATATGGGCGGCTGGACGTTTTGGTCAATAACTCGGTGCTGCGTGGCTGCTTTATGGACTTCAACGATGATTCCGACGGCTTTGCAAAAAGTCTGGATATTAACGGTCGAGGCTTTTTCGTCGTTACCCGCACCTTCGGTGCTATGATGGAAAAGCAGGGCAGCGGTTCTATTATCAATATCGGCTCTTATATGGGAATGCTGGGTCCCGACCAAAACCTCTACGCCGATACCGAAGGCACGATGGGCGGCTGGAAAGGGGCAGATTATTTCTATCATAAGGGCGGGATGCATCAATTTACCCGCTTTTTGGCTGCCTATTACGGGGAACATAATGTACGCTGCAACTGCCTCTCTTTGGGCGGGCTCTTCAATCACCAGCATCCCGGCTTTGTGGAGCAGTACAAAAAAGCCTGCTATATTCACCGTATGGCAGAAAACGATGATATTAAAGGCATCATCGTATATCTGGCATCGGATGCCTCTCAATACACCACCGGTACCATCATCCCCATTGACGGCGGCTATTCCGCCCACTGAAAAAGGAGAATATTATGAAAGTTTTTAATATGAGAAAAAGCCGCGTTTTACGACAGATGAGAGCGGGAAAGGTCGCCACCTGTACTAAATTAAATCTTTCAGACCCCCGCGCCGCCGAGATCGCCGCACTGGCAGGCTTCGACTGCATCTGGATCGATCTGGAGCACGTTCCAAACAGTATGACTTGTGTGGAGGACGCGGTACGCACCGCCAAAATTTACGATGTAGATGTCCTGACCCGCGTGGGACGGGGCAGCTACAGCGACCTTTGCCGCCCGCTGGAGGCGGACTCCACAGGGGTGATGGTTCCTCACCTGATGAGCCTTGAGGAAGCGAAAAAGGTGGTCTATTATTCCAAATTCCATCCCGTCGGACGCCGTCCCATCGACGGCGGAAATGCAGACGGAAAATACTGCCTGGTAGACCCCGCAGACTACATTAAGGAAGCCAATGAAGAACGGTTCACGGTAGTGCAGATCGAGGATCCCGAGCCTTTAGAGGAACTGGAGGAGATCTGTGCACTCCCCGGCATCGATATGATCTTTTTCGGCCCTGCCGACTTTGCTCAGGGCATCGGCGATCCCTCCGGCTGCGATCCGGAGATCGATCGCGTGAGAAGGCTGGTCGCCAAAACTGCCCGCAAGCACGGAAAATTTGCAGGAACGGTAGGCGGCGTCGCCAATTTTGATGCTTTGGTAGAGATGGGGTATACCTTTATCAGCACCGGAGCAGATGTGGTGGCACTGGCGCAATATTTCACCGACCTGACGCAAAAGGTCAGCGGCAGAGCCATTGCAAAGATGGAGGACTAAACGATGAAACAGGAATATCGTCTTTCTCCTATGACATTGGGAACGGTACAGCTTGGTATGAACTACGGCATTGCCAACCAAGACGGCAAGCCTGATGAAGAAAAGAGCTTTGCCATCCTCCGTGCCGCATTGGAGGGCGGGATCACCGCTCTGGACACCGCCGCCGCATACGGCGACAGCGAGGAGGTCATCGGACGGTTTCTTCGCAGTTGGAATGGAGAAAAACCCGCGATCATTACCAAAATCCCCCCGATGAAAGGAAATACTCCCGAAGAATTAAAAGATTTTGCACTGCAATCGGTGGAGCGTTCTTTGGAACGGCTGGGGGTCTCTAAAGTAGATACCATACTGCTCCACGGAGCAAAGGATCCTATCATCCACGGAAAGGCCTGCGCAGATGCTATGGAAGCCTTGATCGTGAAGGGCTATACGGAAAAGGTGGGTGTTTCGGTCTACACTGCGGAGGATATCGAAGGAATGCTTGCCTATGACATCTTCACCGCCACCCAGATTCCAATGAGCATCCTGGACCAGCGGCTGATCACGAGCGGATCTCTGGCGCGGCTCAAGGAGCGGGGATACACCGTCTTTGTGCGCAGCGTCTTTACCCAAGGGCTTTTCTTTTTGGATCCCGACAAAATGGACGATCCTCTTTTACAGAAACACGCAGCTCCCAAGCTCCGTAAGCTGCGGGAGATCGCCGCAGATTTGGGGCTCAGCGTTGCCGCCCTCGCCATCGCCTTTATTCGGGATTGCAGCGGCGTAACCTCTTTGGTACTGGGAGCAGATACCCCCGAGCAGGTTCGAAGCAATCTTTCCTATTTCGATACCCCCTCTCTGAAGGAGGAAACCCTTGCTTTACTGCAGGAAGTCTTCCGCGATGTGGATATGGATGCAATTATGCAGGTTCTGTCCCGTCCCAAAAAATAAGGAGTGATCCAATGAATACAATCGCCTTGCGACAAGAAATTCAGGCTTATTGCGAAAAGGAGCAGCTTTTCGGTATGCTGCGGGTGACCCACCGGGATAAAATTCTGCTCGAAGAATCCTTCGGCTATGCAGACATCACCCCCAAAGCACCCTTTTCGGAAAAGTCCATGTTTACCCTTTATTCTATGTCCAAGCCCTTCTGCGCCATAGGAATTATGCTCCTCAAGGAGCAAGGCTTAGTAGATCTGGACGCCCATCCCGGGGACTATCTCCCCGAAGCGAAGGGCTTTGATCCGCGGGTCACCGTTCGGCAATTATTACAGCATACCTCCGGCATTCCGGACTTTGCCCCCAAAGACGGTTATATGCAGGAATATGCGCCCGGCTATGCCCATAAGTGCCGTGAGCATCTTGCTCTCCTCTCCCGCTACCCCCAGTTCTTTGAGCCGGGGTGCGGTGAGCGGTATTCCAATGCAGGATACATCATCTGCGCTCTGATCATTGAGAAGTTATCGGGGATGCCCTACGCAGACTATATGCGCCAAAAAGTTTTTGACCCCTTGGGGATGAAGACCGCCGTGGTAGATAACGAGCGGCTGGAAATCCCCCATCGGGTGCAGGGGCATATTTTGGTGGACGGCAAGGCAACTCCCACCCCCAAAAGCCACGACTGGATGCTGGGGGGCGGTGATATGGTCGGCACCGTCGACGATGTATATTGCCTCAACAAGGCGATCAAGCATCAACTGCTTCTGACGCCCGAGAGCTGGGAGGAGATCCTGACCCCCTCCCCTTTGAACAAGAAGGGGCTCGGCTGCACCGTTACAACAAAAAACGGGAAGGCTTCCATCCTTCATAACGGCGGGAGCACCGGATTCCGCACGATGCACATCCAGATTCCCGCAGATGATTTCGATTTTATCCTCCTCTCCAACAGCGGATACTGCGATAGCGGAAGAATTACCCTCTATAAAATCATCAAAGCGGCATTCTACAATGTGAATACCGAATCGGAGACTCTGCCCGAAATGGATAAGGGCTACATTTAAAAAAGGAGCACTGCAACTATGTTTCCATTAAAAGATAAAGAATTAAAAATCGGCATCCTTGGGTTTACCGAGGGCAACGGGCACCCCTATTCCTGGAGTGCAATGTTCAATGGCTATGATCCCGCAGTAATGGAGGAATGCGGTTTTCCCGTCATCCCTCGCTATCTGGAAAAGCAGCCGCCCCATACCTTCGGCATTGAGGGGGCAAAGATCACCTGCATCTGCTGCACCGGTTATGCTGAAAGAGCGGAGGCTGAGCGGGTCGCAAAAGCCGCCTTTATTCCAACGGTGTACGACAGACCGGAGGAAATGATCGGCAAGGTGGACGCAGTCATCGTCGCCACCGACGACGGCAACGAACACGTAGACCGCTGCCGCCCTTTCATTGAGGCAGGGATCCCCCTATTCATCGATAAACCGTTGGTCAATACCGAAGAGGATCTTCGCACCTTTTTAGAGTGGCGTGAAAACGGCGCAAAATTCATTTCCTCCTCTTCCATGCGGTACTGCAAGAGCTTCGAGCCGTTCTATAAGAATCATTATGAGTTCGGAGAGCTTTACCACATCGTGTCTACTATGGCAAAGAAATATGAAACCTACGGCATCCACGCTCTGGAGTGCATCTACCCACTTTTAGGGCAAGGCTTTGTATCCGTGCGTAATACCGGCACATATGAGCATCCGGTTATACATATTAAGCATAAAAGCGGATGCGATGTCAGCATTATCCAAGGCATCGGTATGGTGGGTGCAGGGGTGATCGTTATGGGCACAAAAGATTCCCGCGTCCTCTCGGAAGGGGATTCTTATTATTGCTTCAAAAAACAATTAGATCTTTTCGTCCGGTGGCTGCGCACCGGCGAAGAGCCCTTCCCCTTCGAGGAAACGGTGGAACTGATGAAGCTGGTTATCGGCGGTCTGCGTTCCCGCGAGGAGGGAGGCAGGGAGGTCTTCCTGACGGAGATCCTCGGAGAATAAAATAAAGAGGCTGTAAAAAACGTACGTTTTTTACAGCCTCTTTTCTTTATCTGCAAAAGCATTCAACATAGTGATCCAAGGCTTCCCTTATGACCTTAACGGCAGCCTCGCGACCCTGTACCTCACCGGAAACCGTCTCCTTTTCCTCCAACGCCTTATAAACAGAGAAGAAATGCTTCATCTCATCAAAGACGTGGGGCGGCAGATCGGAAATATCCTGATACTGATTATAAGTAGGATCGGCAAAGGGAATGGCGATGATCTTTTCATCCCGCCGCCCATCGTCCAGCATATTGATATAACCGATGGGATAGCAACGCACCAATGTCAACGGCTCCAGTTCCTCGGTGCAAAGCACCAATACGTCCAACGGATCTCCGTCGTCGCCGTAGGAGCGAGGGATAAAGCCGTAGTTTGCCGGATAGTGGGTAGAGGTATAGAGCACCCGATCCAGCATAATCAGACCGGTCTCCTTATCCAATTCATATTTCTTTTTACTCCCCTTGGTGATTTCAATGACTGCAACAAAATCCTCGGGGTTGATCCGCTTGGGATCAATATCGTGCCAGATATTTCTCATCGTTACTCTCCTTTTTTAAAGAGATTCTCGTCCAGAATCAGTTCCATCATTTTTTGATAGTAGCCTGCAGGGTTGGCGCGGAAACGCTCCGCCACATAATAGGCATCCTTCCGCTCGGGGACCAAGACCTGATAAGAAAGCATCGTCTCGCCGCCCCCGGGAATGGTGCAGGTCACGATAAATCCACTGGCAGACGGCTCGATCTCCGCAAAGATCTGATCGTCCTCCTGCTTTTTGCGCAGGTTTGCCTTCAAAGCCTCCAGCGTCTTACTCTTTACGTTATGAGGAAGCCGCTTTTCGTACTCCTCCACGACGGAAAGCCCATACTTTGTGATCCGATAGCTGCCGATCTCTTCCAGAGAAGCGATGTCGATCATTCCCTTGGTCAGCAATTGCTCCACTGCCTGCGTATAATCAAAATATTCCACCAGCCCGTCTGCCATCATAACATCGGTCAGCTGGCTCTCCTTGAGGATACAGTTTGCTTCCTTGAGCAGATAAAGGATCAAGGCTTTGATATCCGGTATTTCATATAATCCGCCTAATTCGGGCATTCTTTTTCTCCTTTTGGTTTTTCTCATATTATTATAGCATAAATCACCCGATAAAGCAAGACTTCCCGTCCGACAAATTATATGGAACCTCCCTCAAAGCGGCATTAGGGGATTGCAATGGAGCGATTATTTTATTATAATAGTGAAAAGAGGTGTGAAAAAAATGGGTTTATTTAAAAAGAAAAAAGAAAAGGACGATAATCTTGCACTACTGCGCAAATTGGATAAGCGAGGTGTATCCTATTTCTCTCAGCGGGACCCCAAGACTTATCAAGAGCGGATTTTAGGGCGGGAGGGTGCCTTCAGCATCGCAGAGGAGACTCTCATCATCTCCTGCGGCAATCAGATTTTGTTTCGCCATCCCCTCAAGGACATCAAGGCGGGAGAGCTGATGAATCTATCGGGGATCTGCCTGAATGTGGGCGAGGAGCGATACATCGCGTATTATACCGACGGGACGCTTGGCAAAAAGAAATAATCAAAAGCAAAACGGAGCTGTAAAAAATCCTTTTTACAGCTCCGTTTTCTACCGGGTTATTTTTTCCTTATTTTCATACCCTTTGCGGGTCGGACTATTTTTACAGCCCCTTATTTTATTCTTCCTCTTCTTCGACGGGAAGCACTTCCACCTTCAATTTGATGATGCGGTGCTTCTCCACCTGAAGGACGGTGAACACCAGATTTTCATAGGTGACCACGTCGTTCTTATTGGCGTATCTGCCCAGCTGCTCCACAACGAAGCCGCCGATGGTATCGTTATCATCCTCGAAATCCCGATCGTCGAAATCGACCTCATCAAAGAAGTCCTCGATCCGCATATCGCCGTCGATCTCAAAGCAGCCGTCGCAAAGCTCTACCAGCTCGGGCTCGATCTCATCGCTTTCGTCCCAGATATCGCCTACCAGCTGCTCCAGTACGTCCTCCATCGTCAAAAGACCCATAATGCCGCCATACTCATCGGTGACCAGTGCCATATGGCTCTTTTGCTTCCGCATCGTACTCAACACATCGTCCAAAGGCATCGTCTTATGGATATAGACTGCAGGCATAAGGGAGGCGAGGACATTGGCGTCCCGATTCTCGCTCAGATCCTTCAGCACGAAATTAACGTGGAGCACGCCCACGATATTATCAATGGTATCCCGATAGACGGGGATTCTGGAATAGGGTGAATTCAGAATGGTCTCGATCATTTCATCCCGATCGCCCTGAATATTAATGGCAAGCATATCCACCCGCGGGGTGATGATTTCATAGGCCTGCACATCGCCAAAGTCAAAGACGCTCTGGATCAGCTCGCACTTATCCTCGTCGATGACACCCTCATCCTCCACGGTATCAATAATCGTCTCCAATTCCTCCTCGGTAACGGAGGGGGAGGTATCCACACCCCGTTGCCAGAGCTTGGAGATGATCTTCATAGAGCCGTCTACCACAATCACCAAGGGCTTGGTCACAATGGAGAGGGCATAAAGAGGGAGCGCAAAAAGAGTGGAAAATGCCTCCGGCACCGTCTTTGCCACGACCTTGGGGACGATCTCACCGCAGATCAGCACCAGCACGGTCATCGCGATGGTGGCGACCCAGGCATTGGACTCGCCCAAAAGGCTGATGACGATCACCGTCGCCACCGATTCGGAGGCGATATTCACCAGATTATTGCCAATCAGGATGGTTGCCAGAGCACTTTCATAGTTATTATAAATCTTGAGTGCCAGCTTGGATGCAAGGCTTCCCTTCTCCTCCGCGGCGTGCCGCAGACGAATCTCATTGGCGGAGGCATAGGAAATCTCCGAGGCGGAGAAAAAGGCCGAGCAGATCAGGCAGATCACGATAATGATATAGTTAAGCATCTACCGCACCTCCGATCATCTCTTCCTCGTCATAGATCTCGCCCACCAGCTCTTCCAGAATATCCTCCACGGTAATGATACCGAGGATACTCTCGCCGGAGCGGACATACGCGATATGAGTACGCTCGCCGGAAAGGGTGACAAGAAGATCATCCACAGGGGTCTTATCGTCAATATAGACCGGGCTTGCCATCACATCCCGCACCTCTAAATCGGGGTTCTGCAGATAACGCTTCAGGAAGGAGCGCATACTGAGGGTGCCGATGACCATCCCCTCTTCATCCAATACGGGGAATCGGGTATAGGTACAGCCCTTGATGATCTTTACCACCGTCCGGGCATCGTCGCTTGCTTTGACCTTGACCACCTCGTACCAAGGGGTCATTACGTCCTTTACGGTAGACTCGGAAAACTCGATGGCATTCTGCACCAGCTCCTCGGTCTCTTTATCGATGTCGTTTTCTTCCACATAGGTCTCGATGATGTCGTAAAGCTCATCCTCGGTAACGGTGGGCGTTTCGCCCGCCTTCTTCTTAAAGGGGGCACTGACCAGCTTGCTGATGAGCGAAAACATAGCACTGATCGGAGTCAGCACCTTCATCAAAACGATCAGCGGTCCGCAAGCAACGGAGGCAAACTTTTCGTTGCACGCCTTGGCAAATGCCTTGGGGATCATCTCGCCCAGATAGAATACCACAACGGTGGAAATAATGGTGGATACGGTGACCGCATAGTCAGGCATAGCCTCAACACTGTCAAAAAGAGAATATGTAAGCACCGTTGCAAGGGTGGCGACACCCGCGTGGGTCACATTATTTCCGATCAGCAAAGTGGTAAGGGCTTTATCGAAATGATCCAGCACATAAAGAATATGCTTTGCCTTCCGATCTCCGTTTTCCGCCCGATTGCTGACCCGAATTCGATTGACGGATGCCAATGCGATCTCTGTGCCTGCAAAGTAAGCAGCAAGAAGTAATAAAACTAAAATTGCGATTAAATACATCGCCGGACTGTCGTCCATTCAATAACCAACTCCTTTTTGGATATGTTTGCTCATTAATATATCATACTATTAACTTTTTTTCAATATATTTTACAAAATAACTGCCGTAATATAGGGATATTGCGGCAGTTCAGCGTGTCAAAAAAACTCATTTTTTATTTTTGACACGCTGGGAGACTCTCAAAAATGTTTCCGAATTCGTCAAACTGGTCTCGTCGGCGTACATGGGTACGGTAGAGAGCAGTTTGGCGGATAACAGAAAAATTTTAATTAAATTCCGCATCGCCATGCGGAATTTTTCCTTTTTAATGAACACAAGGAAAGAGTAAGACCCTTTCTCTATGAAAATCTTGATAAATTAGTTTCAATCCCGTTTCTTTTTCTTTTTCTGCGGTCGGGGACTTTTTTGACAGTCTCGACTGCCGTAATATAGGGATATTGCGGCAGTTTTGCTTTATTTCAAAGAATTGATCAGCTCGGTAGAGCCTTCGATGACCTTTTCGGCAGTACCCTTCACAAAACGGGCGGTAGAAACCTCATAGCCACCCTCATCGAAGCAGCTGCTCATCGGGAAATAGCCTTCATAGCCATTGGAGCAGCAGGAGGGCATCGTCAGAGTGAATTTGGACTCTGCCTTCACAGCCTTTCCGATATCGGTAAAGGGCTCGCCGGGGAAACCTGCGACCACCCATTCACCCACCGAAAGGGCGGTGAGATACAGCTCTTTCTCGGGAGGCATCGGCTCCAGACCCATAATCCGCTTGGCTTCCACATAGCCGCTGACGGTCTTCATCGTCTTGGCAAGCTCCTTGGCAGCCTCTCTGCCCTCTTCCAAAAAGACCTTATACAGGCGGGCAGCCTCTTCCATCTGCTCAGGGCGACCCTTATTGAGGGTAACGAAGATATTCTTCTGCCCAAAGTTGATCTTACCGATGGGCAGCTCTTCCAAAAGATCCCGCTTGGCAGCCACCGATGCGGCGATCTTCACGCCCATAAAGCGGGACCATTTTTTGCCGCCGTTGATGGGCTTGGGGACGGTGGTATCGATATGATTGCTATCGCCTTGGGCACCGTTGATATAGACGCAGAGGGAATTCTCCACCAAGGTCTCATAGGTATTGCGCACATAGGCGGGGTAATCGGCAGAAATTTTAGTGCCGCCGATGACATCGGGATGCACCTGGAAATTGACGATACCGATCTCCTTTGCACCCTCACGCTCGATGACCAGCAACTGGGACTGGGTATCGGGAGGAGAGACCGGCTCTACGATATCGGGATTCAGGCGACCGGGATTGGTTTTGATGGAGCCGTCCTTCATGCGATAGCGGCGCACAAAGGAAACTCCCTCTACAATGCCGCGGGTATAGCCCATATAGGTGACGGGCTTGAGATCCTTCATCGCCAGCTCTGCCACATCGGCAAGCCGCACTACCAGCCACTCGATATGCTCCTCATTGAAGGTATAACCGAGATTATCCATGGTGCAGGGACCCAGATGGGTATGGGTACATTCAATAAAGACACCTTCCGTTACCGTTCCCACCCGCTCGGCGACGGTCTGACGCATCCGAAGCATCAAGGGCTGGGCGATACCCAAATTATCCAAATTGATCAGCACTGCCTTCTTTTCTCCGTCATCAAAGGCGATGGCGGTGGCGAGCAGTGGATCCAAAACGCCGTCTGCGGGACGGTCAAAGAAATAACCTGCCAGCAACGTCCCAAAAGGCGGGGTAATATCAATTCTTGCAAATCCTGCTTGAAGTTTCATACTATTCTCCTTTTATTTCAATGAATTAACCAATTCAACCGAGCCTTCGATGACCTTCTCGGCGGTGCCCTTGATAAAACGTGCAGTTCTAACCTCGTAGCCGCCCTCATCGAAGCAGCTGCTCATCGGGAAATAGCCTTCATAG
>JAZQAQ010000039.1:0-6004 GCA_045545255.1 Eubacteriales bacterium
AATCTAAAGCATCTTACGGTTGAAGATAAGAACGGTGTTCTGACGGTCAAGGAAACAAGGAAGTTTGCTCACACCTATACAGGTGCTGTATTGACTCTTTACATTCCTGCAGACACGGTGTTCGAAAAAGCAAATATTATAACCGGTGCAGGAAGACTGACTGTAGATCGCTTGTCTGCTTCTTCAATGAACTTTGAGCTTGGTGCCGGTGAAGTTACCATTGATACTCTTGTTGCCACCTCAGATATTGACATTGATGGTGGTGCAGGAAAGATCACCATATTAGACGGTGCACTCCAGAACCTTGATTTAGATATGGGTGTCGGTCAGTTGAATCTGACGTCTGCTCTTACAGGTGAAAGTGATTTCGATTTAGGTGTTGGTGAATCCAATATAACTATAATTGGTAATAAGGACGATTATAAACTTGATATAGAAAAAGGTCTTGGTAATATCACCGTAGATGGCACAAGCGTTTCTAATATCAAGGGACAAGGTAACGGTAATAACAGCATCGAGGTTAGCGGCGGTATCGGTGCCATTAACTTGAAATTTCAAGATGTCAAAGCTGAGTGATGTTAGAGGGGTGATAGTTTGAATCCATCAACATACATCCCGATAATCATGCTGTGGATTATCATATTTATTATGTTTCGCAACCGCAAGACGGCGATTGCTAAGAAAATTGTCAAAAAACGAAAAATGGAGGGCAATACCGAAATGAAAGAACTTGCAAAAAAATTTATTAATAAAGAATGTTTGATTTATGCATTTGACAGTAGCCATCAATTTGAGGGCGTTATAAAGGAAGTGACTGATGGCGCAATCTTGGTAGAAAAAGCCGGTGCAACGGAAGCTATTAACCTTGAGTTTGTAATTCGCATAAGAGAGTTTCCAAAGAATAAGAAAGGCAAGAAAAAATCTGTGGTTTTGGATTGAGAGGCAGTACATATAAGAATTTTTTGGAGGAATACATATGGAACTTAAAAAGTTGAATAAAAGCGTACTGAAATCATGGTACATTCGTGCGGCTGCTGCAGCGTTGGCATTGGTCGGGGTCTTTACAAGTGCGGCGGTGATTTTGACCGCTGCGGGAGCGGCGGGCGATGTGACGCTTGCTGTTTTGCTTGGGGTGGGAATCCCTGTTGTTCTGCTTCTTGGTATTGTTTTGATTATGCCGGCGTTACGTTATAAAATGTATGCGTGGGGTTATGACGAAAAGCGGATCATTGTAAAGCAGGGCGTAATTTTCAGGCAGAGAGTGGTGATTCCCATCTGCCAGATTCAGGATCTGCACAGAACGCAAGGCCCGCTTATGATGATGCTGAAATTAAGCGGTGTTACCATCTCGACGGCGGGATCAAACTTTGATATATCCACCCTTACGACGGATGAGGCAGACCGTATGATCGATGAGCTTGAGCGCAATCTTGAGACGAGAATAGAGGAACTGAAGAATGAAGAGATTTGACAAAGGATATATCTATTCCAGCCTGTTGTCGGATTTGTTCGGTAGCCTTGTGGTGGTGTATATTTTTCTGAAGGATTTCTTTTTGAATGATGAATCAAATCCGGAAGATATTAAGGCGGCGATCCCCGTTTTTGCGATTGCGTTTATCGTCGTTTATCTTTGTTTTATTACTTACAGAATTCTATACTACAAGACTTCGGGATATGAGCTGACGGAAAGTGAGATTAAGTGTAATAGAGGTGTGCTGTTTCGAAAACGCTCGGTTTTGGACTATAAAAAGGTGCACGCCATCAATAAAAAGCAAAACCTTTTTCATCAGATCTTCGGGATTGCGATTTTGACGGTTGACAGCGGCTCCACAAACACTTCTCATCAGGCGGAGATCGTCATTATTGAGAAGGCAAAGACAGTTGATGCCTTGCTGGATGAATTGAACGCATTAAAAGAAGGCGGGGCACGAAGCGGCGAGGAAGCAAAAGAAGAGGTGCTGCTTTCCGATGAGGATAGTCTGTATCGATTTACTTCTAAAAAGAAGATGCTGTATACACTTATCAATATCGCTTCAACGGCATTTTTTACAGCGGCGTTTGGCGTATTGGCCATTATCGTGATCGGGGTTTGCAAGTTAATGCTTCAGCTTGACACCCTCGGCACGTGGGGGCAGTATTTCTTTTTTGCGCTTTTGATTACAATGGGAGCGATGCTGCTGTTCTCGATTTTCTCCTTTGCGGGATGTATGATCCATTCGTTTATCGGATACCACAAGTTTACCATTACCAAGCGTGGCGGCGATATTCAGATCTCATTCGGGCTCCTGGAGCGACACACCAATACCTTCAGTTACGACAGAATCAAAGCGATTAAGATTACCCAAGGTCTTGTGCAAAGGATGCTCGGTTTTGCGTCCATCCGACTTGAGGTGATCGGTTATACGGTCAATAGCGGTGAAGATGATAAAAATGCCGGACTTGGTGTGCTTGTGCCGTTTTGTAAGTATGATGAGATCGGTGAGATCTTGGGTAAAGTTTTACCTGATTATGTTCCGGAACAAAAGCAAACGAGATCGATTTCCTATTTTTCGTTTATATCCTGGTTTGCTTTAATTCTGGGTATTGTGATAGGTGTCGTGCTGCTGCAGGCAACCGTTCCTATGGTGATATTTAATGTTTCTTCTTCGGGGATGATCGCCGTTGCTCTTGCGGTGATAGGGGTAGGCATTATCGTGTTTGCGGTGAAAGCATTGAGTGCTGCGCTCAGTTACCAAAACAACGGACTTGCGATCAGCAACGGTAAAATAACAGCCTACTATGGCGGATTTACTAAAAATATTACTGTGTTTATGGCGCGAAATCTCATTGCGGCAGAAAACGTAACAACACCGCTCCGCCAAAAAGCCGGGATAACAAGCCTTGTTATGCACCTTAAAACCAATGCACTTTCCAATGAGGTGAAGGTCCATATTCAAAACGATGCGCTTTCAGAGGAATTGGAAAAACAGTTGACATTGTAATGGGACGGGAACTTCGAAATAATGCGGAATATTTGAAAAAAAGGGTGGAAATTTCCCGAAAATATGCCATAATCTTCTTAATATCAAAAAGGAGAAACAGGATGGAACGTTTTTTCAAGTTAACCTTTACCTATAATATTTCTTACGGTATTGCCTTCGGCTTGATCTCCTATATCGTTATCAGCGTATTTTGCGGAGATGCTAAAAAGATCAAAGGCAGCTCCTGGGTCATTGCAGCACTTTTTGTTGCGATGCTGCTGACTCATTAATGATATTTTGCGAAAAAACTGCAGAGAGATAAAATCTCTCTGCAGTTTTATTTTCGAAAGAATTCTGTCTTGACATTTTGACTCTAATGTGTTAGAGTATAAGTGAACTCTAATGGATTAGAGAGGTGAGTTGAAATGGCAGAGTTTTTCATAAATATCTTGAATATGAGCATTTCGGCAAGCTGGATCGTTTTAGCCGTGCTGTTATTGAGGCTGCTGCTCAAGAAAGCACCGGGATGGATCAAGGTTGTGCTTTGGGGTGTGGTTGGCGTGCGTCTTATTTGCCCGTTTTCTTTTGAGAGCGTATTCAGCCTGATCCCAAGTGCGCAAACGATTGATCCGGAGGTGTCGGTCAATGCTCCTGCAATCAATTCCGGGGTTCCGATGATCGATCATATGGTGAATCCTATAATCGGGGAGACGACGATCTCGTTTCAACCGGAAAAAGACTTGAATCTCTTTCAATTCATTATGCCGTATTTGGCAGGAGTCTGGCTTTTTGGGGTTGCTCTCCTTTTGATCTATACTGCGATAAGCTATACGCGGATCAAGAAAAAGATCGGTACGGCAGTCCTTCTGGACGAAAATATTTTTCAAAGCGAGCGGGTTGATTCGCCTTTCGTACTGGGGCTGATCAAGCCGAAGATCTATCTGCCCTTTCAGATCAATGAGCAGGATATGGAGCAGGTCATTGCCCACGAAAGGGCGCATATAAGCCGTAAGGATCATTGGTGGAAGCCCCTCGGTTTTTTGATTTTGGCCCTCCATTGGTTTAATCCGTTGATGTGGCTGGGCTATGCGTTGCTCTGCCGCGATATTGAGCTTGCCTGCGATGAAAAGGTCATTAAAGATCTGGACGCAAAGCAAAAGGCGGATTATTCTCAGGCACTTTTAAATTGCAGTGTCAGTCGTTCTGCCATCGCTGCCTGCCCTCTTGCCTTTGGTGAGGTGGGGGTTAAAAACAGAGTGAGATCGGTGCTGAATTATAAAAAGCCTGCTTTTTGGGTGATCATCGTTGCAATTCTTGCAAGCGTTGCGGTGGCGGTTTGTTTCTTGACCAATCCGCGGACTACGTTGAATGACGAATTATCGGTATTTATCGATATGCAGGTGGCAGAGCATAACTATAGCCCGAGTCATACGGACGGGAATTTTATCGTTACGTCTCATAAAATTTTAGACGTAGATGAGACGCTGAATCAAACAACGGTTTATATGTGGTCTATGTACCACGAATACAGTGCAGAAGACGGAACGCTTCAATTGGAAGCGGGATCCCATATCCCTACCGTAATTACCGCCAAGCGCACAGGTAAGCACGGTCATTACGAGTTGGTGGAATACTGGACGCCAAGGGATGGCGCGGAGTATGCCAAGGATATTCGAAATAAATTTCCTTGGTATCTGCGCGGAAAGGCACTGAATTCTCAAAGATATGCAGATGAACAAGCGGCATTTTGTCGCAAGTCTGCGGAGGAGTATTTCCGCATTGAGGGGGAAAATGAAAAGTTTGATATGAGCCTGCCTCAATACGAGGGGGATCAGACGATATTGGAGCCACCTGCATTGATCGTGGTGAGTAATGAGCAAAGCATCTCTGCTCTGAAAGGGACTTCCTCTTGGAGGCGAGAGGGTGACAACGGGATGGCTGAAGTGGTAATGAGCGATAGCAGTCATCCGTTGGTTCTTAAAGATTCAATGCCGCATATCGATATTCTTCCCGCATATGCGACTTTGGGTGATCCCTTGGGGGCACGCCTGCAATTTAATGCAAAAGGAATCACTCCTTTTTTGGAGGTTCCGCCGGACGAAATAAGGATAAGCTGCTGGGGAGAAAAAGACTGGGGAAAGACCGATGCCGTAAGCGAGAATATCGTGCTCAATGTTGTGAACGGCAATCTGTTCGTTACGTTAAAGGACGGCAACTATATTTATGAGGTTGAGGCGGTATGGAGCAGTCACGATAAATTCGGTGGGACTGCGCGCTATATGTTCTATACGGTTAAGCCCGACTTGGTGTCCCATCCGAAAAAAATCGAGGAGCTCTATCAACAGACTGCTCCGGAGATGATTAATAAGGCTTATGAAAACGGAGAATTTGTTATCACCAAGGAGCATTGCCGGACAGAGGACGGAATCTGGATGGCGGGAGGCCTTGAGTACCAATACCGCTTGGAGATCAGCGGAAGAATGAATAATGCAGTGAAGGATACGACCTATATCGTTCTGAGCAACAGAAAAGATATTACCTTTGATGAAACTTGGAAGGCAAGCGGGTTAAGTAGTCTTACCACGGATTATTTTAAGCCGGCAGACGCAGTGATCGTAGGGCATAAATAGGGTGACAAGAGTCGAACCGGTTACGGTTTCTCTTGACGCCTTTTCCCGCCTTGCTGGCGTTCATTTTTGAAAGGCGTCAGCCTTACTGCAAATTTCACGCTTCACCTTTCGAAAAAAGTCGTAGAAGAGAAACTCTTTGGCCTGATGAATCAATAATTTTTCGCTGAGGTGAAGCCCCAGGGCGCAGTAATACTGCCGTATTACAAGCGATAAGGCGAGAAAAAACAAAAAATTATTATTTGTCAGGCGTGACGGGTTCGACTCTTGTCACCCTAAGCAAACACGAATAATCCGAACCCGATTTTAAGGGGCGGATTTTCGCCTTTGCTACGTTAAAATACTCGTTAATCCGACAGGATTAACTGCGTTTTGTGCCTTGCAAACCCAAAAATCCGCTCCCTTAAAATTCTTTGA
>JAZQAQ010000040.1:0-3883 GCA_045545255.1 Eubacteriales bacterium
TCCTTGAACACTTCCTTGAGTCCTTCCTCGAGGAACCACTGATATGAGTTCTTCTGGATCTCGATGAGGTTCGGCATTTCCAAGATCTCATCGATCTTGTTAAAGCTCATTCGTGTGTTTTTGCCCAAGACTTTCTCTTTCGGCATCAATCAATCACTCCGTTTCTTTTATAATAGATCCTTTTTTAAACAAATTTAAAAATAATAGAAAATTTCTACTTTTTGCACGAGAAAACTTTGAAATTTATAGGAAATTTCTACATATCCATCGTTTTCCAAGCGATAATTTCCCATTTTGATACAGTCTAATATTGTAGCACCTGTCAAGCAACTTGTCAAGCGTTATTTATAAAAAATACGGGACGTTTTTTACGTCCCGTAATTCCTTATTTAATTGAAAGATAAAAGATCGGCGCCTTCAAACCTTCTCTCTGCCCCGGGATGTATCGGGTTTCCACCTTCAATCTCCCCTGCCGATAAAGCTCGGTGATCACTTGATATCCTACGGTTCCTCTTTGGGTGCAATCGGCCTTCGGATAAAGCTCTGCCAACGCTTTACTGAGTCCCGTTTTTACAAAGGGCGTCGGCTCTTTTAAAACCTCTAACATTTTCTCATAGGCAGTGTGCATCACCTCAGGCGTGATAGGTGCCACCGTGGCAGGAGGATTTTTAAAGGGCTTTACCTCAAAGCCGCCCCGAAATACCTTTCCGTAAGACATGGCGGGCAAAAGAGTGTAGTCCCCCGTTTGGTCAATAAAGGCCAACGGTGCGGTAGCCATATAGACACCGTCCTCGGCAAACCCCACGTGCATCGGCATCACCACGCGAGCAAAGGAAATCGCATTCGGTTCGGTGACGTTTAACAGCAATCCCACCGATTCGCCGGGCATTTCGGTAAAGACCTCTTGCAATGCCTCTGCCGCATCCATTCCTGCACCGATCTTACTGTCCGCCAACTGACAGCGAACATCGGTGCTGTGGCAATATCCGCCGTCGGATAATCGGGTGTTTCCTGCCTCTTTATGATAGGACTTCATTTCATAGCCCTGCGCCATTAAGCGCTCTGCAATTTCAGACACGCTGAAAGTTCCCTTAAAAATGCCGCCGCAGCCGTTCATCACCAAAGCGGTCTGCACCGCTCCTCCCCTTTCGGTGGTAAAAGGATGCGCCCAACCGACGATTCCACCTTCTGCGGGTAATTTTGAAGATGGGGTACGGCTATGAATAATCCCCATCGTTCCCGGCAGCGTCAAAGCGTCGGTTTTACTTAACAGTTCCTCCAGATCGCCCACCACCTTGGCTGTATAGATCTTTCCTTTATGAAAAGTGGCAATTCCGGTATAGTAACCTGAATCCATGCCCTCCAGCTTCCGCATCATATCAATAAGAATGGGAGCGGCCTGTTTTGTTCCGTTATATCCCGCTACAGTACACATATTATACACCTTATCTTCTTATTTTGTCTTATGCTACCATACCTCATATAAAATCGCAAGGACTTATTTTGACTAAAAAAGTGTCTTTATTCGTAAAAATAAAGACACTTTTTATCGGTTATTTCAAAGACATCCAGAAACGGGGAGCCTCCAGTCCCTCCTGCTGACCGGGAGCGTAGCGGGTCTCCCATTGTACGCGCCCCTTACGCTCAAGGTCAGTGAGAATTTGATAAAAGACCGTTGCCCGCTGGGTACAATCAGCAGGAGCATAAAGATCCTTCAGATAATTCCCAAGACCGATCTCATCAAAGCCGTGGGGAGTCTGCAAGATCTCTTCAACCTTATCATAAGCAAAGCGCACGATCTCGGGCGTGATAGGTGCCACCGTAGCGGGAGGATTTTTATACTTGCGAGAGGTAAATTCATTCCGATAGATCTTGCCGCTGGACATCGGGGGAATCAAGGTGTACTCCCCTCCCGTCTCTTCGGGGAATGCCAAGGGTGCGGAAGCCACGAAGGCACCGTGATCCGCAAAGGCCACGTGACAGGGCATTACCAGACGGGTATAGGTGATCGCCTCCGGCTCGGAAAGAGAGAGCAGCAGAGAAGCCGCCTCAAGAGGAAATGCAGTGTAGGTCTCCTCGATCGCCACAGAAGGATCGGTGCCGGTTGCAATCTTTTTAGCGGTCAGCTGACAACGGATATCCGTGGCGTGACAGAAGGTACCGTCGGAAAGCTCTGCGTTACCACAAGTGGGATGAGCACTTCTGAAGAAGTAGCCGTCCGCCTTCAGCTCGTCGGCAACCGCTCTGAAGTCCAGAGCATCCCGAAAGATGCCTCGGCAGCCGTTGACCAACATTGCTTCAGTGATAACGCCGTCTTTTATGGAGATAAAAGGCTGTGCCCATTCGTCCAAGGCCCCCTCCTTCGGCATCCGCTTTCTGGCAGTCGGAGTGCGGGTGTGAATAATACCCATCGTACCGGGCAGCTCTGCCGCATTGGTGGTCTCCAGCAAATGTGCAAGATCGCCACAAGCGGCCGCGTGATAAATTTTACCCTCGTGGAAGGTGGCGATGCCGGTATAAAAACCACCGTCCAAGCCTTCCTCCTTGCGCATCATCTCAATCAAAATGGGTGCCGCTTTTTTCGTACCGTTATAACCTGCGATCATACACATAATAAGCTTCTCCTTTGAATTTATTTGATTTCATTATAACATCTTCAATTTGAAAACACTATGACAATTCCAGAAAAACTTGTATAAAACATAGATTTCAGCCAGTCAAGCGGTCACGTTTCAGCATCTAAAAGACCTTCCGAATAGCCGATGACCACAATAATGATCCACTTCATTTATCTCCGATGGTCTTATATGCATTATTGTAGCAAAGATCCCTCGCAAGCTCAGAAAACAAATGAAAATCGTCGAAAAAAATCGCCGTGCTCCATCTGCGCCTATGTCCGGATGGAGTACCCCATTAGACGAGGCAGACAACCGCACCAAACCGCAAACTTTTCAAAATCGGTAGTTTCTTGACACACATCCTTTTCTCTGCTACAATTATGACGGCACTGCCCTTGAGCGCCATAAAAAATCGAATTATTTCCTATGTTTTTTATAAATGCCATTTTCCAATTAAAAGGAGACGATTTCTTGATCAAAGTAAATGCTCTGGAAAACAGAAAAAAAGTACATAATTTCTGGAACAACATCCACTTCCACCCCACCGACGCCATCGAGGACGATTGGGGGCAGGTGATTTTGAATAAAGTAGCCGAGGATCGGGTTGCCGACACGGTACGGATGCACGTGATGATGGAGGATATTGTCTCCCGCAAGGAGGACGGCAGCTTTGCCTACGATTATTCCCTCATTGATCAACGGCTGGATTTTCTGCTGAACCGCGGCTTTACTCCCACCCTCTGTTTTTTTGCGATGCCGCCCTGCATCGCAGAAGATCCCGAGGGCTGGGGCTCTTCCCACGCTACCGCAGCCACCCGCTATAAAGGCAAGCGCATCTGCGCCTCCCCGCCGAAAGACTATGCAGATTGGCAGGAAAATTGCTATCAAGTGGCAAAGCACCTGATCGACCGCTACGGCATTGACACCGTTAAAAAATGGGAACTGCAGTGCTATAATGAACCGGATATGCCCGGATTTTGGATGAGCGATGCAGGGGAACGTTACGATCCTATTGCAGTCAATAAGCGGATGAAGGAGTATATCAAACTTTACGCCGCCTTTGCCGCCGGTATGGATCAAGCCGACCCCCGATTGCGCATCGGCGGTTGCTCCCTTGCCAGCAACCTTGATTTTTTGGAGGGTTTTCTCTCGTTCCTCAAGGAAAGCGGAACCCACGCAGACTTTATCTGCGTCCACGCCTACGGCGCAAAGCCCGATAAAGCGCAAGCCGGTGAAACGCCCCTTTCTGCCGAAAGCGTACCTCT